>JAEWSK010000224.1 GCA_023398345.1 Armatimonadota bacterium
CTGTAAATGAGATTGATGCAATTGCTCTAAATAAACAGGGGTTTGTGGGGCTATTTCTTGATCTCGATAACACCCTGCTTCCGTGGAAAGACAAACGTGTATCCGAATCGACAAAACAGTGGGTCGAATCGGCCAAAGTCGCTGGAATGAAGCCGGTGCTGGTGTCCAACACGCACTATCCAAAGCGACTTAACGACATTGCAGCGGAGTTGGATATTTTCGCAATCCCGCGTTCGCTCAAACCGCGAAAGCATGGTTTTGAGAGAGCCGCCAAGCTTGTGGGCTGCGAACTTCGACACTGCGTGGTGGTGGGAGACCAACTTTTAACCGATATATATGGTGGGAATCGAGTGGGCGCATACACAATCCTTGTGAACCCCGTCCATCACAGAGAATTTTTTGGAACGAAGGTCAGCAGGATCGTAGAATCAATCATATTTGGACTTCTCAGACTACCAGCTCGACTGGGAACAAACGCCGAAGCGATAAAGTCAGATAATAGGGATACCAAGTGAACGTGCTCGGGCATACAAAAGTTTTGGGGGTTTTCGGACACCCTATATCGCATAGTCTTTCACCGGTTATGCATAACGCTGCTATCCGGGCACTGAACATTGACTATATATACGTGCCGTTCCATGTGTTGCCGGAAGATCTGTCGAAGTCTGTCGAGGGAATTCGGTCAATGCAAATTGCGGGCGTCAACGTGACGCTGCCGCATAAAGAAAGCATAATTGAGTATCTCGACGAAGTTTCTGACCGTTCGAAGCAGATTAAGTCCGTAAACACGGTAATCAACGTTGGCGGACGCCTAAAAGGCGATACAACCGATGGAGATGGGTTCGCTCGATCAGCCGAGGCGGTTTGGGGAAAGTTGGACGGATGCAAGGCGACAATTCTTGGTGCGGGCGGATCGGCAAAGGCCGTGGCATTTGCGCTCGCTAGAATCGGCTGCGAAATCGTGATTGCCAATAGGACGCACCAACGCGCTTTGCAATTGGCTGAGTGTTTAGGTATGGCTTTTGAGACCGGCACATTTAGAGTTGCGCAAATTGATGACCAGGCGCTAGAAGGGGAAATAGCAAAAGCCGATTTGTTGGTCAACACAACATCGGTCGGAATGCGCCCGGATGTGGACGGTATTCCGATCTCGCCTGAACTTCTGCGCCGCGGTTTGATGGTATATGATCTTATCTATAATCCGGCAAAGACGCGGCTCATTGTCGAAGCCGAAAAGCGCGGAGCCAGCGCAGTAAACGGACTGAAAATGCTGGCATACCAAGGCGCGATGTCATTTGAGATGTGGACTGGAATCGAAGCGCCGGTAGATGTAATGGAACAGGCGGCAGAGCGGGTGTTGGGGACGAATTGACCGCAACAAAACCACTCAGGCACCAAAAATCCGAAACCTGAGTGTGATATAATCTCTTGTTGTCCCGGTTCGTGGGGCATTTGTGGGGAGTGGATATAGATGGCAAGAAGAGACATTGGCGAAGCTCTTGTGGCAAAAAGCGTAATAACTGCACAGCAGCTTGCCGAAGCACAGGAAGTTCAACGCAGCGCGCCGGGCGATATTGGGCGCATAATTGTCGATCTTGGATTGGCGGACGACAAAGAAGTAACTAAGGTGCGAGCGGAAACGATGAACCTGTCGTTTGTCGATCTTACTACACAAAAGATCGACCCTTCGGCAGTAAACGCTGTCCCCGAACATATTGCAAAGCGACACAAAGTGCTCCCCATCGCAAAAAACGGCAACCGTCTAATTGTTGCTGTTGCAAACCCAGCGGACTTACTTGCGATTCAAGACATAAAACTCGCAAGTGGCGTGCAGCAGGTCGCAATGGCCCTTGCAACGGAAGATGACATAATGGAAGCCATCGACCGAGCATATTCAAACGGCGGCGCGGCTGCTACACCAGCAACGCCCGTGGATATCACACCGGTTTCCAGTGGCGGAGATCCCGGATCGGCAGGCGGCGGCGGAACTTCGGGGCTATCGGCAGACATCAGGCAGGCAATCGCAGGCTATGGCGCGAGGGAAGATATTCCCGATGAGGACACCGAGTCCATCGCAAAGCAGGCCGATGAAGCCCCTATAATACGAATTGCATTCACCATCATACAGCAGGCAATAAAAGAGGGCGCCAGCGACATTCATGTTGAGCCGGACAAGCGAATGGTGAGAGTCCGCTACAGAATCGACGGCGTTCTTACGGAAGTAATGCCCCTGCCAAAGTATATCGAAAAGCCGCTGATCTCGCGCTTTAAGATTATGTCCGATATGAACATCGCGGAACGGAGAGTCCCGCAGGACGGACGTATCCCTGTCACGCTGTCGGGTAAAGATTACGACTTGCGCGTTTCGTGTCTACCCACAGTCAACGGCGAAAAGATCGTAATGAGAGTCCTGGACAAGTCCAGCGTATTGCTCGGATTAAACAAACTGGGATTTTCAGCCGATGTGCAGGCGCATATTGAGGAACTCGTCGCCCAGCCGAACGGAATGTTCCTTTCGACAGGACCTACGGGAAGCGGAAAAACCACCACGCAGTATTCAGTTCTTCACAAGCTCAACTCGGTCGAGAAAAATATTATTACTATCGAAGACCCGGTCGAATACCAGTTGAGCGGTATTGCGCAGGTGCAGGTCAATAAAAAAGCCGGACTAAACTTCGCCACCGCCCTGGCATGCTTTTTGAGACAGGACCCTGACATAATAATGGTCGGTGAAATGCGTAACCTTGAAACCGGCGAAATCGCCGTTGAGGCATCGCTGACCGGACACTTAGTTTTATCGACTTTGCACACAAATGATGCCCCCAGCGCCGTCACACGTCTGGTGGACATGGGAATCGAGCCTTATCTGATCTCGGCAACGGTAATCGGAGTGCTCGCTCAGAGATTGGCAAGAAAAATCTGCCCGAAGTGCAAAGCGCCATATAAAGTTCCCGCAAAAGACCTCATACGATTCGGACTAAGGCCCAGCGACCCGGAAGAGTTGGTAACGCTTTACAGGGGCGAGGGATGTGATAACTGCAGACATACAGGATTTAAAGGCAGACTCGGCATCTACGAATTGATGAGGATGAACGACGAAATTCGAGAATTGGTCGTAAGACGAGCGCCGCTTGCCGACGTTCGTGAAGCCGCAAAAGCCAACGGCATGCACGAACTCAAGGAAGATGGCTTGGATAAGGTTCTACAGGGAATTACAACCCCGGACGAGGTAATGAGAGTCGTATTTACCGCCGGAACATAAGCGGCAAGGAGCAACAAGTGGAACAAGCCGAAGTAAATAGCATATCCCAATATCGTGCCGAGCCCGGTAAAAAGGCCCCTGATCCGGTAAAACTTGAAGAGACTCATATAGACGAACTCTTGGTGGAAATGGTCCAAAAAGGGGCGTCGGACTTGCATATATGCGTCGGAGTGCCTCCCATTACACGCGTGGACGGGCAGTTGGCCGCGCTAAACTATGAGAAATTTGACGCGATGTTGTCGCAGAGAATGCTCTACGATATTTTATCCGACGAGCAGGTGCAGCGCTTCGAGGAGACATGGGAACTCGACTTCTCATACGCGCTGAGAAACCTGGCACGATTCAGGGTCAATATATTTAAAGACAAAGGCACGATCGCGGGCGCGTTCCGATTGATCCCGATGAAGATTCCGACTATTCGGGAACTCAGCCTTCCGGCAGTTCTGGAGACAATCACAAAGAGGCCGCGCGGACTCGTCTTAGTAACAGGCCCGACAGGAAGTGGAAAGTCCACTTCTCTGGCTGCAATGATTAACCAAATCAACACAGAGCGCAGTCTGCACATAATCACTATCGAAGACCCTATCGAATATCTGCACCATCATCGGTTCAGCATTATAAATCAACGCGAGGTCGGTCAGGACACAAAAGAGTTTTCAAATGCACTTAGAGCTGCCTTGCGCGAAGACCCGGACGTGATTTTGGTCGGTGAAATGCGCGACCTCGAAACTATGTCCAACGCAATTAGAGCCGCTGAAACCGGCCACCTTGTGTTTGCAACACTTCACACAAACAGTGCCGCATCCACAGTTGACCGCGTTGTCGACAGCTTCCCTGCTTCGCAGCAGGAACAGATCAGGTTGATGCTTTCAAACAGCCTTGAGGCTGTAATCTGCCAGCAGCTCCTTCCAAGAGCGGGCATGCCCGGAAGAGTCTGCTGCATGGAAATTATGATTGCAACATCGGCTATCCGAAATCTTATCCGTGAAGCAAAGAGCCATCAGATCACATCAATGATACAGACCGGCGCAAATGTCGGAATGCAGACAATGGACCAGCATCTGCGAGACTTGTACCAGAGAGGTTCCATAACATACGATGAAGCCATGGCCCGAGCAATGAATCAGGAAGAACTTAAAAACATGATTACATCCGCAACCGGAACTTCGTCCGGACGATGATAGAAGGTAGCTGAAATGCCGAACTATTCCTATACAGTGCGGGATGCGACGGGACAGGTAATTCCAGGCACATCTGAGGCCGAAAACGAAGAAATACTTCGTAAAAGGCTCACAGAAAACCACTTCACCGTTGTCGACATCAAGCTGATTAAGGGCTCACAAAAGCGCGTTGGAGGCAAGGGCGGAGTCAAAAAGACCGACTTGTCCGTAATGTGCCGCCAGTTCTCGACAATGATCGACGCTGGCGTGACTCTTGTGCGGTGCATAAATGTTTTGGCCGAACAGGCGACAAACCCCAAGCTCAAGGCAATACTTACCGATGTTCAAAACGAGGTAGAATCAGGAAATACGCTTTCAAAATCGCTTGAGAAGTATCCCGCCGTGTTTGACAGGCTTTTCATCGGTCTTATAAGCGCTGGCGAAGTCGGCGGCGCACTCGAAGAAAGTCTACAGAGGCTTTCGCAGTTCCTCGAAAAAGACGTCGAGCTAAGGCGCAAAGTCAAATCGGCTATGACCTATCCGGTTATTATTATGGTCTTTGCCACGATGGTAGTTCTCGGCTTGATGACATTCGTTTTGCCAAAGTTTATGAGCTTGTTTACTGATCTTGGGATCAAGGAACTGCCGGGGCCGACGAGAATTTTGCAGGCATGCTCTAATTTTATGCTGGCAAAATGGTATTGGATGATCATCTTCGTCGTTATCTTCACCGTGTCTATTAAGCTATTCATGCGGACAAAAATTGGACGAAGATTATTTGACCGAATAAGACTAAAAGCGCCCGTATTTGGCACCCTTAACCATAAAATCGCTCTTTCCAGATTTGCTCGAACTCTTTCGACCTTGCTTTCCAGCGGCGTCGGTATTTTGCAGGCAATGGAAACAGTCGCTGGCGCGGTGTCAAACGATATCATATCAGACGCGCTGCTCGAAGCCAGAGCAAGGATTCGAGAAGGCGATAAGATTGGTGAACCGCTCGCCAGAAGCAAACTGTTTCCTCCAATGGTCGTTCAGATGGTTGGAATTGGCGAGGAATCCGGATCACTTGACCCGATGCTTTCAAAAGTTGCAGACTTCTATGAAGACGAGGTCGACGCGGCACTCGCCAGTCTGACAAGTGCAATTGAGCCGGTGCTTATCGTAGGTCTGGGATTTGTTGTAGGATTTATCGTCATCAGCCTCTTCCTGCCGCTGATTGCGATTATCCAGAACCTTTCGGGAGGCGGCTAATAGTTAGCGGATGTTAGACACTTGGCTCGGATGCCTAATAGCATTTGTATACGGAACGATTGTAGGAAGCTTCCTGAACGTGTGCATTTATCGATTGCCCGCTGGGCAGTCAATAGCGCGGCCGCCGTCGCACTGCCCAAAATGCAACACGAAGCTGCGCGGGTGGGACAATATCCCGCTTATCAGCTTCCTGCTGCTCGGCAGAAAGTGCAGATACTGCAAGGAGCCGATAAGCTGGCGGTATTTTTCAGTTGAGCTGCTGACGGGACTGCTGTTTGTAGCAACTTGCCTGGGATATTATCACAATAGTCTTGTGGGACAGCAGGCAAGTCATGGTTATATCGAATTGTTTGCGTATGTGCTGTTCATATCGGCGCTGTTGATCGCGTTCTTTGTCGATCTGGATCATTACATCATACCGGATTCAGTTCCAATAATAGGCGTGGTGCTTGGAATCGGCAAGGACTTTGCGCACTGGATCGCAGGCGACCTGCATATGCAAAGAATTCCGATACCTTTTACGGACTACAGCATGCCGATAATGCCGAGTCTGCTCGGGGCGGTTGCGTGTTTTGCGCTATTTTACGCAATTGCATATATCGGATATTACGCTTTTAGGCCTAGCGACGAAGAGGAACGCAAGGACTATGAAGGCGCAATGGGCGGCGGAGACGTGATGCTCGCCGGTGGCATCGGAGCGGTGTTGGGGTTAGTTCCGGCACTGGTCTCGTTTTTCATTGCAGTCGTGCTTGGCACGTTCGTTGGCGTAACTATAGTATTGCTTAAAGCAAGAGCCGACAAGCGCGGAATGCCGTGGAGAACGGAAATACCGTTCGGGCCGTATATGGTTGCGGGAGCGGTAATTGTCATTTTGTGTTACCCGCAGTTGACTGCGATTTGGCAAGCATGGATGCGATTTGTTACGCCTGCGTAGGGAACAAGTCGGCAAATTGAGTCGCCTAAAAACTAACAATCGCAACTAAATAGTAAAAAGCGAATTTCAAAAAAATTATCGAACTAGCTCATACTGAAAATATTTAACAGTGTGTTGATGACTCCAGCCAGGAGGTGTCCGAGAAATGAGAGTGTTAGTAAACAAGAGAGGTTTTTCACTGATCGAGCTTTTGACGGTTATCGCTATAATCGCGATACTCGCGTCGATCATATTTCCGGTAATGTCGGTAATCGGCAACAAGGCGCGCATGAACAAGTGCATAACGCAGCTCCATGAAATCGGCGTTGCGGTGCAACTTTTCAAGCAGGACAACAGAAAATATCCCGACATGTTGAGCATACCTGTGCAAATAGACGGCAGTGTAGTGCCGTTTGACCAGGTTCATACAAATAATACGACCCTGACCGGACTTTATCCTGAATATGTAAAGTCGTTTAAGCTGTATCACTGCCCGCTGTCAAAAGTAATTGACACGACACAAACAGCTACTGACCCATCTCTCGGCATCAGCGTCTACACCTATGACAGTTATGACTGCTACACACCATACGGCTCAACCACGCCACAGCGGCACTACACAAGGAGTTGGGTAGTGGCAGCAAGTGGACAAGATCCTGCGGATGCCGTCAATGCCGCTATCCCCATCTCACCGCGAGACGTCGCTCGCGACGACAGGGATTATGAAAGACAGCTCAAATTCAGAAATCCGCCGGATGACACGGTCGTGACATGGTGTTCATGGCACGAACTGGCGGGTGGAGGCAGCGTGTCGGGCAGAACCCCGGTGCTGTTTTTAGATGGCCATGTCGATGCGCTAAACGCGGCGGAAGTCGCAACCCAGCAGTGGCGCGTGCAGCCGAAGAAAGAATAGCAGACAGAATCAAGACTTATTTGTATTGCTGTTGGGACAGAACACTCTGTCCCAACAGTTGTTTATGGTAAAATTACGTATCGCGCGCATCTCAAAAAGCTTCAGCGCTAAAGGCGGAACAATCAAGCGCGCAAGGCAGTCGTACCATCGAGGAACACACTCTTCGATATGGGGATGTATATGAGGAATATCTGCAACAACCGGAAAGGTACCACACTGGTAGAAATTCTAGTGGTGATGCTGATTCTACTGGTAGGAATCATGGTTGTCATTCAGATGTTTCCCTTGGGGTTCAGCGTGCTTCGCGCAGCCGAAAACCAAACTATTGCAACAAAGCTCGCACAGGCTGAAATCGAACGCTGGAAGAATATGCCCGGTAACTTGCCGGACGGCATACTTCCAATACTGGTTAACTACGCAGACGCGCCCGCCGGCAACGACATCCAAAGCAACCAGGAGCCGGGGCCACCGTTTCACGACTTTTTTGCAACATCAGATCCCAACCAGTTTGATGCAGGAAACGTGCTCAACTTCAGATTCGTTATAAATGAAATCGCCACGCTTCCAATTGCAAGCTATTTTTCAACAGGGGCCGGGGCGGTATATGGCTCACGCTACGTGCTGGCATTCAGCCCAATAGAGGCATTTGTAGACCCTAATAACACCGACCTTTACATTGGACTCACAGTCAAAAGCGGTGATCTGCAACGGCGCAGAGCCAGTGCAGAGTCGGATACGCCATATTTGCGCGCAGGCCAGTACGCAATAGACTACACTATTGGTGCAGGAACACTTGGCGCAGATAATACACAGCCTAACAGAAGCGGACAACCGGTATTCTATGTGGCTGTACCGGACACAAATCCCGATCATATCTACTGTATCAGCTACTCTTGCTGGATCAACAACCCGTCTACAGGCGACACTCAATATGTCAGCCGGACAAACGTCGAGTTTTCGCCGAGAGCAAACGGGGAGTGGCAGGAAGTGCTTGTTGACTTGCCGGAAGACTATGAAGTGGAAGAAATCGAAGCAAGTTCGGACTCGTGCGCAAGAATGTTCAAACGTGTCAACGGCAGCTCATGGTCTTCCGATGATCCATACGAATACGCGTTGGCGGACTATGTTATGGGAGTGCTCGCATTCAATCCGTACGCTCGAAACATGACCGAGTATACGGCTCGCGGCGTACGCGCCATTACCGCCCGCATTGATTATCGCATATACGACCCACGCATCATTCGTGAGGACAAGGCGGTCCCCGAACTCAACGATGACCCGAACAATACGGGCACAAACGACCATATCGCAATTAAGCTCGCACTTAAATTTATACTCAATGCAGGCGACCCCGGCGTCATCGGCGACGGCGACGCTACGGATAACCCGGACGAGCCGACTTTTGAAGGTCTGGTTAGGCAAAATCTGGGCAAAGTAGCAAGCACCGAAAATGACTTGCTGGTCAAAGACTCGATGCTCATTATCGATTTGGCAACGGGTTTAAGGGTGAGCATGGCCAATGTTGGCATCGACTTTAAGGCCGGAGTGGTTCACCTGCCCGAAAACGCTAACCTTGTAGATTTAAACGGCAACACTATATCAAGCGATATTCCACTTGTGGGGCGTCACTTGCGGTTTTTCTATCGCGCAGATGGGGACTGGTCAGTGCAGTGCCACAAGGCATACTCGAATTACGCGCGTCAATATGATAACACCACTGATTTGAACTTCTGCCACTTCAGGCTAATTGCGCCGGCAAGCGATGGCCTCAACAAACTGCTTTTCGCCAGATGCGACGCGGGCAAGAACGTGACAGTCGATTACACATACATCGACAGCAGCGGCAACCCGCACAAAGTAGTCGGCAAAACTTGCCAAATCTCCGACACATACACCCCCGACACTGTCGGCGGCGAAAAGCCATTTGTGATACTCGACGTGCCGACGGGCGCATCTATCGACCAGAACTCGCGGGTGGTTGTCGTAGGATCGTCATTTAAGGCAAGAGTGATTTGGCGTGACGGAAAGCATTGGCGGTTCGTGGATGTCGATACGAACCTAACTAGGAGTTCGACGCCATGAAAATAGAGATTAAAAAACCAGAAAATGGCAATGTACTGCACCCTCTATCTCAAGATAGAGAGTTTGCGACATATAACATGGCGTCTGGTACCCGAGTTGACGCCCTCGCCCCAACACTCTCTTGCGCAAGAGGGAGAAAGAGGGGCTTTACGATGATTGAAATACTGGTTACTATGGCAGT
>JAEWSK010000005.1 GCA_023398345.1 Armatimonadota bacterium
GTGTAGACGAGTGTGTCTGCATGCGATTTTAATAGCTTGCCGGTGTTCAATGCGAATGTCGAATCGATGGTGAATTGGTTGTATACTGGCGTGCGGTCTTTGCTTTCTTGAGCGTACCATCCCCAAACTTGATGAATCCGTGCAGTTTTGATGCCGCCTTCGTCTTTAATTGAATTGAGCGTTGTGACGACTGCGACCTCGTCTTTTACACCGGGGATTTTAACTTTGCTCGTCCAGCTTTCGCCGACTTTATGCATCTGGCTGCCGTCCGGCACGAAGAAAAGCACGATAAGGTTGCTGTAGTTCAGCCCCAGCATCTGATTGGCCGAATCCGCGTTTGGAATGCCGAATACGTTTGTGATCTTATATGACTTATCAAAAAGAACAGTGATTTTCGGGAAATCCGTGCCTAAAATAGTGAGTTTCTGATCGCCGATTGTCGCTTCGGCTTTTGATGCCGATATTTCCAGCGGAATAGTGCCGTCGGGCTCTCTTTGTCCGTATTGGTGCTGAATTTCCAGCGCATATGTTGCATCTATGTCTATCGGCGGTTCTTTGTCCTCGCCGGGCGCTCGACCGACCATCTTTACCACCACATCATATGCTCGCAGCTCTTTTGATTCGATTTTGACCGGAATTGATATTGCTTCGACCGCGTCAGCCTTGTTGGCTGCTTCATCAGCCCATGCGAATATGCCCGCTAGCGTGGCAGTATAAATAAACAGAACCGCAATTCCAATCTTGCGCATGACGTTTTTCCTCCGAAGCCGCTGTACGCGGCGTGCCGACATGATAGTGCCGAAGCCAATCGGCGGTCAAGTGTAAACCATAAGGGTTTTTACCCTCACATTCTAAATATGGAGACGAACGCCATTCTGCGTAATTCAGCTACAGAGTCTCTTTTGGCAAAGGCTCAAAAAAGTTTTTTTATATAATGTCGTGCTTGCACAATGGAGTTGTGTGCCCTACCATGTCAATATGCCTATTGATCTTCACGCAAAAGCCAGGATGAGAATTGCGCGCGAGCATGGCGGTGTATCTGTTGACAGGGCCGCGCCGGTGAGATTTGCGCTTGCATTTCCAAATGTGTATTCGCTGGGCATGGCGTCACTGGGCTATCAACTCGTATATGAGATGATAAATGCTCACCCTGACGCGTCCTGTGAGCGGGTGTTCTTGCCTGATCCGGATGATCTCGTCCAGCATGAGCGCTCACGGACTGAGCTTTTCGCGCTCGAAAGCCTTTCGCCGCTGGCTGAATTTGACGCTGTGGCCTTCTCTGTGAGTTACGAACTGGACTATATAAACATCGTCCGCATGCTGCGCCTTGCGAATATTCCTTTGAGGCGGCGCGACAGAGATGAGACGCGCCCGCTAGTGATCGCAGGTGGGCCGTGCGCGACATTTAACGCCGAGCCGCTGTCCGAGTTTGTGGATGTATTTGCAATCGGTGACGGCGAGGAGCTTATTCCGGCAATAGTGGAGGCTATCAAGTCGAATGCAGGCGCTCCGCGTGAGGACACACTGGCTGCGCTTGCGCAGGTGCAGGGCATATACGTCCCCAGTTTTTACACCCCGCAATATAGCCCGTCCGGCACACTTGAGAAAGTGGCCAGCACTGCTCCCGCGCCGAAAAAAGTGATGCGTTCGATAACGGCTAACCTAATGTCGTATCCGGCCGGCTCTACAATCCGTACATCCGAAGGCGAATTTGGTGAGATATTGCTGTTGGAAGTTATGCGAGGGTGTGGGCGGCACTGTCGCTTTTGCGCGGCTGGATACATCACTCGACCACCGTGGCCGCGCGAGATAGGTCATATTCCTGATCGTGCCAGGCTGGGGTTGGTTGGCGCGTCGGTCTTCGATCACCCCGAAGCCGAGAAGCTCTGTGAGGCTATCGTCAACGCAGGCACTGAGTTCACCGTGTCTTCATTGCGAATGGAGACGGTGACTCCATCCATTGCCGCGCTGCTGGCGCGAGGTGGCCAGAAGACTCTCACAATTGCACCCGAGGCCGGAACCCAGCGGCTGCGAACAGTCATCAACAAGACATGCACCGAAGATGATATTTTATCGGCAATATCCGCTGCAGAGCAGGCTGGGCTTGGACGGATCAAGCTGTATTTTATGATTGGACTGCCCACTGAGACCGATGAAGATGTTGCTGCGATTGCTGACACTGTTCGCCGTTTTGCAAAGAGCTTTCCGTCGATTAGTTTTCAAGTGTCGGTGAGTTGCTTTGTGCCCAAACCGTGGACGCCATTTCAGTGGGTTCCAATGGAGCGTGAAAGTGTGCTGCGGCGCAGGTTCGTTGCGCTAAAAAAGGCGATTTTGTCGATAGGCGGAGTTAAATTTTCAGGCGAAAGCCCTCGACTTGCAATGCTGCAGGGGTATTTGGCTCGTGGAGATCGGCGAATTGCTGATGTCATCGAAGCCGCGATGGAAAATGGCGGCGATTATCCGGCGGCACTTCGAGCGACAGGCGTGGACGTTGCGAGCTACCTTTACCGCGAGCGCGAACGCGACGAAGTTTTGCCATGGGATCATGTTGATGTTCGCGTAAACAAGAGCTATCTTTGGAAAGAATACGAAAAAGCGTTAAAAGGACTGCCCACGGGGCCGTGCAGGCTAGATGAATGCACTGCCTGCGGGGCATGCACGCCTCTAAAATGAGAGTCCCCAATTGGTTTCGTGTCGATGCTGCTGGACTTCGTTACTATACGGCGTGGAATTTTTTCGCGTCGGGGGTAGTTGATTGCGCCTTTAGCACGCGCATTGGTGGAACATCGCGCTATGGTGGCCTAAATCTTTCGCTTGCAGTTCATGACGATGCGCAAGACGTTATTGGCAATCGCCGCGCGTTTGCCGATGCTTTGGGCGTTGAGTTTAGCAGGATAGTTGTCCCCGATCAAGTGCATTCGACTGTAGTTCGGCGTGTGACTGAGTCCGACGCCGGATCTGGATCAACAGATCATTTAACTGCGATTTCCGACACCGATGCACTTATCACAAACACGCCTGGCCTGCCGCTTGTGCTGCACTTTGCAGATTGCGCATGCATTTTCTTTCTCGACACCCAGAATAGAGCGATAGGCGTTGCGCATGCTGGATGGAGAGGCACTGTCAATGGTATCGCGCTATTGACAGTCGAGGCGATGAAGCGCGAATTCGGCTCCGATCCATGCAAAATGCTTGCTGCTATCGGCCCGTCAATAGGTCGGCATTGCTATGAAGTTGGCGAGGAAGTGGCGCGCGAGTTTAGTGCAGTGTTTTGCAACGATGAACGAGTGATCAGTCAATCATCAAAAAACAAGTGGCGGGTTGATCTCAAGACTGCAAATGTAATCATGATTCAACGAGCCGGATTAGATCAAAATAATGTTGCAATCAGCGAAGAATGCACGAGATGTAACAGAGATGAATTTTTTAGTTATAGGCGCGATGGCGATACCGGCCGCATGAGTGGATGGTTGGCACTGCGCCATGTGTAAAAGTACACGTGCGTAATTTTATGCATGAATACACTTGACAACGAAGGAGATTGGTGTAATACTTACAAATTAGTAAAGGGTTGGCCGCTAATCATGATGGAAATGGTATTACAGTTGTTGTGATTACCTGGTGATTACTTTGTGGCGGCGATTCCTTGTGGCGGTAAATGTCCAAAATAGCTGAGAACCTGCGGTCGGTTGAGACTCGCATCGACAATGCGGCACAAAAGTCGGGTAGGCGGCGCGAAGATATTACGCTGGTTACTGTAACAAAAACCCGAAGCGTCGACGAGATACGCGAGGCAATAGCCTGTGGAGCAACCGACATCGGCGAGAACTATGTGCAGGAAGCGCAGGACAAGTTTGCCGCAATTGGCGATGCTGTTCGGTGGCATATGATCGGTCACTTGCAGCGCAATAAAGCTAGGCACGCGGTTGAGTTTTTTTCGCTGATCCACAGTGTGGACAGTGTTGATTTGGCATCGGAGATCGGCCGCAGAGCCGAGGCGATTGGTAAGTCAATCGACGTGCTTGTTGAAGTTAAAATATCCGGCGAGGCGACAAAATTTGGGGTTGACCCAGATGCGACGCTGAACCTTGTGGATAAGATTGTTCAAGTTTCTGGAGTAAAGTTGTGCGGACTGATGGGGATGGCTCCTTTTGCGGAGAACCCCGAGGACACACGGCCATTCTTTGCTAGCTTGAAGCAACTCTGGGATAAGCTGCCGGATGAGCAGCGGCTTTACCTCTCGATGGGGATGACATCGGACTTTGATGTCGCCGTTGAGGAGGGGGCGAATATGGTGAGAATCGGCACCGCCATATTTGGGCCACGCGGCTAGAGCGCCCGGATACAACTTAATATAGATTGTCCACTTGGCGGGCATAAAGCCTGTTGAATGTTCGGACACAGGAAGTGTTCGTATTTAGGTGCGCTTGGTCGCGGATTCGGAGTGGACGCCCAACACCCAACCAATGACTGGCACCATAACCTGAAATGGGAGGGTAAAGAGCGTGAAAGCAGCACCACAGGAAGAATATGACGATCAGCCGAGAGGTTTTTGGAATCGGCTAAAGGACAAATTAACTTGGGGAGATTACGAAGACGACGAGGAATTTATCGACGATTCGGGGTCTTCCAAGAAGTCGTCGGTGCTACGTGTTCAACAGACGCGAATGCACTATGTATCGGTCTGGCGGACATTGCTGTCGCTGGACAACGCGCAGCAGGCGGCCGATGGTCTGAAAGAGGGGCATCAGCAGATAGTCAACCTCGAAAAGGCTTCGCCGGAGCTTCGCGATAGAATTAAAGACTTTCTTAACGGCGTGACCTATGCGCTCGACGGATATGTCGAGCGAGTGGGCGAGAGCGTTTATCTCTATACGCCGAGAAACTACTGCATCGAAGTTGAAAATGACGAAGGTGGGCGTAAAGTCCACAGTCCATTTAACGGAAATTAGCAGTCAGCGAAGACCCGGCGCAAGCTGGGTCTTCGCGCTATGTTCGCAGCATGTGAAGGATGGTAAGTGTGGCATGGCCGGTCTATGCATAATCGGCGGAGGCGCTATGGGCGCGGCGTTCGCAAAGGGTGTTGTATCATCCGGGGCGCTAAAACCCAGTGAGGTCAAAGTAGCCGATCTCGACAAAGCACGTTTGGAAAAACTTTCAAGTCAACTCGGTGTCGGTGTGACGTCAGACAGCGTTGCAGCCGCAAAAGATGCCGACATTATTTTACTTGCGGTAAAGCCGGGAGTGGTGCCTTTAGT
>JAEWSK010000032.1 GCA_023398345.1 Armatimonadota bacterium
CCACTGAGCCGCTCGGTAGAGACGTCGTTGATCTTATGACTAATTTCCCGGAGGCTCGCAGCGCATTTGTGCAAGGTAATGAAGTGACGTTTCCAGTTGCCGAGTTGCCTTCTGCGCTGCAAGATAAAGTAAAGCGCGTCGCCGAGTCCTACGATGTATTGTCCAGAGGAATCGGCAATACGGAAAGCCATGCCGGTCTATTGGGCAAGTTTGAAAAACTTCAGATTACAGTCAATTGTCGACAATCTTCTACAGATATAGTCTCGCAGAGCATGCTGGGGAAAATTGTTGTAGGAAGCGGCGCTAATACGTTTGAGATTCCGCTTTTTGACCCATCGAGCTCTGTCGGTAAAGCGCTCGGTAAGGCAATCATCAGCCTTAAGCATGGCGCACTCAAAGAGAAAGTCGGTGAGCAGCTTAAAGGTGATATGACTTCAGCAGTTAATGCCGCTGATGCAATTCAAACATCGACGCGCGACATCACCTCCGACCCTGCTCTGCGCGCGAAAGTGAAACTTTTTGACAGCGCAAATGCTGTTCTTTTGCCGGTTGCGCTAAAGACTCTTGCGACAAAGACCAAGCTCAATATCATCTCTGACTACTTTCCCAGCCCTGCACCTATAGTCAGCGGAGGTGAAAAGACACTCGGCGAGCAGTTGGAAATTATTCGTAGTGCTTACGGATCGAACTGGACCAAGTCCGGCGATATTTTAATCTTTCGAGATAAAAATTGGTTTGCAAAACGCGCATGGGCGGTTCCAGAGGTCTGGCTAAAATATTGGGCTGACCGGGCCAAGCTCAACAATGGACTGCTTCTCGAAGACCTCGCGAGCATCGCGGATTTGCGCGATGAGCAAATTGACCACACAATAATGGCAAACTCTCAGTTGATACGCTTGGGTGCGGGAGAGGCTGCGAGAAATCGGCAGATATTGCGGTTTTATATGGCACTTTCGCTCGATCAACGCAAGCAGTTGTCTGCAAGCAAAATCGATGCTAGTGAGCTTAATGACGACCAGTGGACTGCGCTTAAAGCTGCTCTTGCGACAAAAGGGGCGGCCTATGCCGCTGTCCAGAAGGGCAGTCAGTTTATTCGTTTAACGCAGCCAAGCAAGGACGTGATTGACTATCAGTTTGCCTACTATCCGACTGAAAATGAGCCTGCAGTAAAGTTCGAGATCTCATGCGATGACATATATCGCACGTCCGACGAGGTTGTATTTCCGAAAAAGCCGGAGAAGTAATAAGCTGCGCCTTATTGTGCATCTACTGCGTGCAGACTATAGCGAAATAAACGGGCGCATCTTTTGAAGCTTTTTGGGGCCAATGCCTTTTACTTCGTCGAGTTGATCCACGCTGGTAAAGTGGCCGATTTGGCCGCGAAACTCTATTATTTTTGCGGCTGTTGACGGCCCAACTCCGGGCAATCGCTGCATATCGCTTTCGCTGGCTCTGTTAATGTTGACCGTGCCGTCGCCGGGATTGCGCAGCTTTTCTGCCGATGAGGACGATTTGCCGCCGGACGAATTCGCCGCGCCATTTTGCGTGCTTGCAGATGATGCGGATGCCGCCGATTCTTGCCGGGACGGCACGTATATTCGAGCGCCGTCGTCGATTCGTGCCGCTAAATTCAGTGACTGCACGCTGGCGTCGGACTTTACGCCGCCGGCCGCTCGTATGCCGTCTATGATGCGACTTCCTGTTGGCAGAGTATAGACGTCGGGCGATTTGACGCACCCGGCTACTTGAAAAACGACTTTGCCGCTGCTATTTGCCGATGACTGCATCGGGTCAGAGCCGGATGTCACTACGCCGACTCCGTCCGATTCGGCTTCTTTGAACACGACACCTTCATAGCGTGACGAGTTTGCATTTCGCGCCAACTTGATGGAGACGCCGATTAAGATCAGCCCGACAATGGCTATCAACGCCAGTTTTTGATTTTTTGAAAACTCCAACCCACCCATAATATTTGCTCTCTGAACTTTAGATTTTAACTTAAATATCGAAGGGATCGGGCGCATGCCTCGAATCCGTCGCAGGCTTTATCTTTATCGGTTTGCTGCCGGGTTTTGTAGGCGGTGGTTCGGGTGCGTATCTGAGCTGTATGACCGTAGGCACTAGGCTGTCGAGCATAACTCGCTGTATCTCGATTCCGCCCTCTACTTCTTTGAAGTCATAGCCCACAGCGATCATGGGTTTTGTCGTAGGCACGAGCACGTTTACAATATTGCGCGGCTTGGCTAGAATCGATTTGTTGACACCCGTCTCGTTGAGCCATTTATAAGATTCATTTGGATTTGTCTTTTCTACGAGGACTTTTGCATATAGCAACGAGCTATTATTTGCGGCAAACGCTGGTTCCAGCATCTCTTGATTTAGGCCGTCCTCAATTATGCACCACAGTGGTTTGGACATATCTTCATTGGCCGTCATTATTTTGCGTAGGGCTATTGCATTGTCGCAAAAAACTTTTGCATTTGTTTTGGCGCAGACTACGTCAAAACATCTTGCGTGCGCGCCTGCATATAAGGCATTCAGGGCCGCATCGGACTGTATGACGCAGATCATTTGCGCGGCTGGGTTTGCAGTTTTAATTGCAGGATATATCGCCTTGAGCTGCGTTGGCGTGGTTGTGTTGCCGTCGATCTCCCAGTAGAGCACGCTAGGGTACCGAGCGGCCATATCGGATGCAAGCCGTGCCGCTCGGTCGGTGTCGGACGCATCGCATTTTAGTGCAACGCATAGGCATATCCCACACTGTCGACAGTCTTCGACAAGCTGATCCCATTTTGCAAGGTAAGTGGAGTCATAAAGTCCAGGTCGATTAGTGGGCTCAAGCGTGTTTGTGTCGAGGATCACACGCATGATTCGCACACCCAGTGGCGCAAATTCGTCTATTTTCGGCGTCTGCTCCGAAAAACTAATGCCCATTTCCGGCCTTGCGTCATAGACGATTACTTGCGTTTCGCATGGCTTAGATACGGTGACATGTGGGGAGCCCGGACCGTTTAGTTTTAACGAAATTGCGGACGCGGGCGAGGCGCAGATGACGGCTGATAGTAAAAATAAGATAGCGCGCATCAAAACCTATACCTCCGCTGAGTTTATGCTTATACGAAAGTCTGGGTATTGTATCATTATCTCAACTGTTCGTCGAGCGAGCTTGTTTGAAGAAGCTGGGCCGTGATATACTGAGTGCGACATGTCGAGCAATTTTAGAGCTGATTGGAACGCTGTTTTCCGCAATGACCCCGCCGCCAGGAACGCATGGGAAGTAATCACATATGCGGGCCTGCATGCTATCGTCTGGCATCGAGCGGCGCACTTCTTCTGGCGTCATAATTTCAAATTATTTGCTCGGTTGCTCTCGCAGACAAATCGTTTTCTTACCGGTATTGAGATACATCCCGGCGCCAAAATAGGCAGAGGCTTTTTTATAGACCACGGAATGGGCGTCGTTATTGGTGAGACCGCCGAAGTAGGAGATAACTGCCTGTTGTACCACGGCGTTACGCTTGGCGGCGTCAGCCTGGAAAAGAAAAAGCGCCATCCTACGCTCGGCAACAACGTCGTCATCGGCGCAGGCGCAAAGATACTCGGCGCAATTACTTTAGGAGATAATGTCCAAGTCGGCGCGAATGCTGTTGTGCTCAATGATGTTCCGCCGAACTCGGTTGTCGTCGGCATACCCGGCAGGATAGCGGTTCAAGACGGTCGCCGCATAGACCAAGAGCGGCCGCTCAACCATGGACGCGACCTCGACCCCGAAATGGAAATGATAAAGTGTATGCTCCATAAAATAGAGGAGCTTGAAAAAAGAATTGGCAAAGTAGAGAAAGGTGAGGGGGATGGCTCTTAGTTTTTATAATACGCTCACCCGCCGCAAAGAAGAATTTAAACCCATCGAACCCGGCAAGGTTAGAATGTATTCATGTGGGCCGACGGTCTATAACTACGCCCATATCGGCAACCTGCGCTCGTATATCTTTGCCGACACGCTCAAACGCACACTGGAATATTTTGGCTATGAAGTCCCCAGTGTAATGAACATTACCGACGTCGGTCACCTAACTAGCGATGCCGACAGCGGTGAGGATAAAATGGACATCGAGGCTCGCAAAGAGGGTCGCGATATTTGGGAGATTGCGCGCCATTTCGAGCAAGTCTTTTTTGATGATATTGAAAAGCTCAACATAGAGGTTCCGGCCGTAAAGTGCCGCGCGACCGAGCATGTGCCGGAGATGATCGCGCTGGTTGAAAAACTTATTGAAAACGGCCATGCCTATGAGACGGCACAGGCTGTTTACTTTGATGTGACGACGTTTCCGACATATACTCAGCTTTCGCGGCAGTCTCTCGAAGACAAGCTCACCGCCGCGCGCGACGAAGTTCAGGAAGATCCCGACAAGCGAACTCCCGCCGATTTTGCGCTGTGGTTCAAGGCCGTTGGCCGGTTTGCAAACCATGTTATGCGCTGGGACTCGCCTTGGGGTGTAGGTTTTCCGGGCTGGCATGTCGAGTGTTCGGCAATGTCGATGAAGTATCTCGGCGAGACTCTCGATATTCACACCGGCGGCGAAGATCATATTTGGGTACATCATCCCAACGAGATTGCTCAAAGTGAGGGCGCGACCGGCAAGCCATTTGTCCGATATTGGTTGCATGGGGCGTTTTTGGTCGTAGGTAAGCTTTCCGATGACGAAAACGGTGAAGATGAAAAGCGAATGGGCAAATCCGAAGGTAACTTCCTGCGACTTCAGACGTTGATAGATAAGGGATACGATCCGCTGGCCTATCGCTATCTTTGCTATTCTGCGCATTACCGCGCGAAGCTGCGATTTACATGGGATTCGATGGATGCGGCGGCATCTGGGTATGACAGTCTAAAAGACTTTCTCGCGCGGGCAACGCAGATCGGCGGTGATGAGCAGCCGTGGGTGGCAGATCATCGCAAAAAGTTCGATGAGGCAATTGCTGACGACCTCAATATGCCGCAGGCGATGGCGGCCGTCAACGAGCTTATACGCGAAGCCGACCGTCGGCGCGAATACGGCGTTCTCGACGCGCTTTATGATTTTGACCGTGTGCTGGGGCTAAATTTAAAAGAGTCAGCCGAGCGAGCGACAAGTGCGGATGCAGGTGTCGAGGCGCTTATAGCTGAGCGCGAGCAGGCGAGAGCGTCAAAAAATTGGGCACGCGCAGATGAAATACGCAAGCAGCTAAGCGAGCAGGGCATTGCTTTGGAGGACACATCCTCCGGCACGCTCTGGCGGCGGACGGATTGACGATTTATAAGTTTTTCGGTGAGTTTGATTGAAAGTAAGACTGTTAGTATTTTCTGCTGTTTGTGTGGCGGTGGCTGCCGTGTTATTGGTGGCCGCTTTTGGCATCACATCACATTTTGCATCAAGCGATAAGATTGCCAAGGGCGTGTCGGTATCCGGCAACGACATTGGTGGGCTAACACGTAATCAAGCCGAGGCAAAGTTGCAGTCATGGGCTGTTCGCCAATCGCGCCGCGGTATCACTTTGACAGCGATGGATCGCCGATGGAGCAGCCAATTGGCAAGTATTGGCATCAGTGTCGACT
>JAEWSK010000049.1 GCA_023398345.1 Armatimonadota bacterium
CCTGACCACCGGGCCGATTGTTGCATTTTATTTTAATTACGTGTCTATTGCATCGCTGCCCGCCAATTTTGCCGTGGCGTTTGCAGTGCCGATAGTCTTTTTTGATAGCTGCATTTCTCCAATCACATCGCAAATTCCGCACTGTGGACATTGGATTGGAGGACTTGGCACTATTTCGACTCGAGCAATGCTTTCGTCGGTCGATTATCTTGGTTCGATGAGATATAGCGCAGTTTCAGTGCAATCGCCTGCTGTGTTGGCGATAATCGGCTATTACGTGGCGCTTTATGCTGTTGGAGAATATGTGAGGTCGAAGTATGCCGCGTGATAAGCATGTGCGCGCAGTCGGATTTGCTGTGATAGTCGCAGTAGGTCTGTGGCTGAATGTATTTTTTACAGCGCCGCGCAACCTCGAATTTACGTTTCTTGATGTCGGCGATGGTCTATGCACTGTAATGCGCACGCCGTCGGGGCGCACATTAATTATGGACTGCGGCACATGCTCTTGGCGAAACAACAATTCTGCAATTGGCAAAAAGCTGGTTGCGCCGTTTTTGCAACGGTCGGGCTTGGACACGATAGATGTTGCAGTTTTGAGCCACCCGCATGCCGACCACTACAGCGGCTTTGCAGGTTTGTTTAAGTTAAAGCCAGCAAAGCTTGTCATCGGATGTGGCGCAAGGAGTAAAAATCCGGACTATAAGATATTTTCAAACTCTGTTAAGGCAAGCCATGCAAGGTATCGAATTGCAAAACGCGGGCAAGTTATTGACATGGGCGATGGCGTAAAAGCGCGCATACTCAGCCCCGATCCAAAGACCTATTATGATGATCTTAATGACCGCTCTATCGTGCTTCGCGTTACATACAAGCGGGTTGCCGTTTTGCTGACGGCCGATGCCGGGGATCAAGCCGAGCAAGAAATGCTCAAATCCGGGCAAAATGTGCGTGCCCAAGTGCTGCAAGTGGGCCATCATGGATCACGGCGCGCGACAAGTTCTCCATGGCTGGCCGCAGTTCGTCCGCACATTGCAGTAATCTCATGCGCCCGACGAAGCCGCTATCATTTTCCGTCCCGCACAGTGACAAGTCGACTGCGAGGTTTCGGCGCCAGAACCTACACTACGGGCCAATGCGGCGCGGTTACAGTTACTACGGATGGCGAGACGATACGCGTGAATTCGGTGCGCGAACAATAAAGTCCACACAATTTTGCATGATTATTTGTCTTGCATCTCATCTAATGCGCTGCAGTTGCCCATAATATCTATGTAATATTGTGCAAGGAGTCTGCTCGCAATGGATCTCGTTGATATATCTAAAGTTATTCCCGCGCCCGATCAGCCAAGAAGGACATTTGACCAGGGAACGCTTTTGGAACTGGCGATGTCTATTCGTGAGCGTGGCGTACTCGAGCCAATAGTCGTGCGTCCTATCGCTGACGGCAAGTATGAAATCGTAATGGGCGAGCGACGGTGGCGCGCGTCTCAGATGGCCGGCCTTACACAGATCCCGGCCGTTATCCGCGAACTTAGTGACGAGGATGCTAGCGCCGACGCGCTTGTCGAGAACTTTCAGCGAGAGGACTTAAATCCCGTTGAACGCGCTCGCGCTATAAAAAAGTTGCTAGACTGCATGAGTTGGGATAAGTGTCTAAAGACTCTCGGTGTGGCCGATTCGACAATGCGCCGCTATCTTGATCTTCTTGACCTTCCCGATTGTATATTAGATGAATTGCTAGTCAAGCCCAGCAAAGATGAAGGAGATTTTCTTGAGGGGCATGCGTATGCCTTGCGGCCGCTAAATAGCAATCTCAAATTGCAGATTCGGCTTGCAAAAAAAGTGCGCGCTGAGAAGATGAGCGTGGATGACCTAAAGAAGGTCATCGTCGCCATTGGCGAAGTTCCCTCGAAAACCGAGGCGTTTTTGCGCGTCCCATTACACGTTATCGAGGAGATTTTGCGAGGCATAGGCAGGCAGGCTAAAAAGAAGAAGCCGTATCAGCCTAAAACCGCCAAACAGCATTTGAAGTCTATGCAAAAAGCATGTACATCCGTGCTCGATCTTCTTGATGAGCGCGTGGCGCAATATCTTTCCACCGAGCAGATGAACCAGATGTTGAGTGCGACGGCGGACCTATCCGAGCAAATTTCAAATTTCAACAAAGCGATGCGTGTGTCATTGCATGATGCGGACGAAGGCTTCAAAGAGGTATACATTCATTGTCCCCTGTGTGGCAGGATAGAGCTTATTGGCAGTTTGCGCTGCAGCGTCTGTTGGAGCGTGCTGCGCAGGTGTTTGGACTGTAATAACTACGATCAGACATATCAGAAATGCACAAAGACGGGCTGCGCCGTATTTATGTCCGACGCCGAAAACCCGGACGAAAATTCGCCATCCTACAAGTGCGAAAACTACATGCCGCGCTTTGAAGTAGAAGCAGCGGCTTAGTATGTCCGCGGGGTTCACCTCCGGATCATAAGGCCAGTGCTTCATTACTTTACATCTACCCGGCCATCAGCTACAATGAATATTAGTAAAGCTAAAGGCGTTTACGGGGAAGAGTAGACGGTGGGCGCTGCGAGAGAGGGAGCGGTTGGTGAGAGCTTCTGGGTAGCCGCCGTGCGAATGTCGCCCCGCAGCCGTGGGAAGAAAAGCAATTGCCGATTAGAACCCACCGGGTAAGCCCGTCATAGCAGTTCGAGCCTCGTGTTTTTTATGACGCGGGGAAATCAAGGTGGTACCACGTCGAGGGATTTAAGCCCCCGTCGTCCTTGGAATAGGACGATGGGGGTTTTCTTATTTTTTGGAGGAGCGAAATGAGCGACAAAACAGCGCAACTGCCGACCGTATATAACCCTATCGAGGTTGAGGGCAAGTGGTATAAGTTCTGGCTGGAGAAGAATTATTTCCATGCCGAAGCTAAACCCGGCAAGCCCAAGTATTCAATTACAATTCCGCCGCCCAATGTCACCGGCTCGCTGCACATCGGCCATGCGCTGTGCTACACGATTCAAGACGTGCTCACTCGCTGGAAGCGCATGCAGGGCTACGAAACTCTTTGCCTGCCTGGAACCGACCATGCTGGGATAGCTACTCAGAACAAAGTCGAGCAGCAAATTGCCGAGGACGGCTTGACCCGACATGACCTTGGGCGCGAGGAGTTTCTAAAGCGCGTCTGGGCATGGAAAGAAAAATACGGCGGGCAGATTTTGCATCAATTTAAGACGATGGGGTTTTCTTTTGATTGGGAGCGCGAGCGCTTTACCATGGACGAAAACTATGCCGATGCCGTGCTTGAATCGTTTGTTCGCCTGTTTAATAGAGGCATGATTTACCGCGGCGCGCGAGTAATTAATTGGTGTCCTCGCTGCCACACGGCAATTTCAGATATCGAAGTCGAATATGTCGAACAGCACAGCCACTTATGGCATCTGCGCTACCCTCTGGAGGATGGTTCCGGCCACGTTGTAGTTGCGACTACTCGTCCGGAGACGATGCTTGGCGACACCGCAGTTACAGTTAATCCCAATGACGACCGCTACAAGCATCTAGTCGGCAAAAATGTCAAATTGCCCCTTACGGATCGTGTAATTCCAATTATCGCTGATGAGTTTGTTGATATGGAGTTTGGAACCGGCGCGGTCAAGGCGACTCCGGCCCATGACCCCAATGACTTTGAAATAGGGCTGCGCCATAATTTGCCGCAGGTTGTCGTCATTGGCCCGGACGGTTCGATGACTCAAGAAGCAGGTGCGAATTACGAGGGGCTGGATCGCTATGAGGCGCGAGAAAAAGTCGTTGCTGATCTCGAGCGTCAGGGATTCGTAGAAAAGATTGAGGACTACATGCACTCAGTGGGCACGTGCGAGCGCTGCCACACTGTAATCGAGCCGCTTTTGTCCGAGCAGTGGTTTTGCAAAATGAAAGAACTCGCGAAGCCAGCCATCGACGTCGTTAAGCAGGGCAAAGTAAAGTTTTACCCTGATCGCTACGCGGCGATATACATCGACTGGATGGAAAATATACGCGATTGGTGCATTTCACGCCAATTGTGGTGGGGACATAGGATTCCAATTTGGAAATGCGATGACTGCGGGCATTACACTGCGGCAAAGTCGGAGCTTAAGGAGTGCTCCAAGTGCGGCAGTTCAAATGTGACCCAGGATCCGGACGTGCTCGACACATGGTTTTCATCGGCGCTGTGGCCGTTTGCTACCCTCGGTTGGCCCGAAAAGACGCCGGAGTTGGAATATTTTTACCCGACGGATGTGCTCGTGACCGCGCGAGAGATAATATATCTTTGGGTTGCACGAATGATATTTTCCGGTCTGGAATATCTCGAAGAGATTCCATTTAAAGACGTCTATATCTATGCAACCGTGCTTAATGAAGAGGGCAAGCGAATGAGCAAGTCGCTTGGGACTGGCGTAGATCCGCTTGGTCTGATCGAAAAATTCGGCGCAGACGCCCTCCGCTATGCGCTAATGCAGCAGGCGGGCAAGAACCAAGATATTAGATTTTCAGAAAAGCGCGTCGAGAATGTTCGCAATTTCGGCAACAAGATATGGAACGCATCCCGCTTTGTAATGATGAATCTTGAGGATTCTAATATCCAGCCAATAAATTCCAATCTCCAGATTGAGGATCGCTGGATTCTTTCGCGACTGAACCGAACTATCGAGACCGTGAATGCTTCATTTGCAACTTACGATATAGATGATGCCGCAAATACGCTATATGAGTTTGTCTGGAGTGAGTTCTGCGATTGGTACATTGAGCTTGCAAAGCCGAGACTGCGCGCGGGTGGCGAAGTCAAAGCACAAGTTCTGGCTGTGCTTTACAAAGTGCTTGAGACGACTCTCCGATTGCTGCATCCGATTATGCCGTTTATAACCGAGGAGATATGGCAGGCGCTTCCGCATAGCGGCGAGAGCATAATGACATCTCCGTTCCCGGAGTGTGATCGGTTGCTTGTCGACGATGTGGCCGAGAGCGAGATGAGTGCCGTAATGGATATTGTTAGGGCAGTTAGAAACCTCCGTGCTGAGCTTGGTGCAGCGCCAAGCAAGGTCATTGATATGTTTGTGACAGCAAATGCCGATGCGAAAAACGTAATCGATCGCAATTCGCAAAGCATCAAATCGCTTGCCCGTATAGGAGAACTTAAGTTTATCGAGTCAGTTTGCGACGCAGATAGAGGCAAATACCTTTCCGCGCATCTACCCGGCGTTGATATTTTTATTGAAGTCATAGGAATAATTGATGTTGAGAAAGAATCTGCTCGAATTGATTTAGAACTTGACGCAATCGTGAAGGAGCTTGCGCAGCACGAATCGAAGCTAAATAACGATCAGTTCATAGCTAGAGCACCTGCTGCTATCGTAGAAAAAGAACGCGGAATTGTCGCAGAGCTTGTAGGTAAACGTAGCAAGCTCCTTGAGAGGAAACAGTCTTTAACTATTAAGTTTTGACTTGCGAGTCATAAGCGAGATTTGATATACTCAGATACCGGGCGATCAGAAGGACATGATCGTGTGGGGGCATCATAGTTGGACGCGCGGTAGTCTTATGCGGACTTATTTGTTGTGCAGTACCTGTTCGCTTTGGCGCGTATGGAGGCACAATGAGCGATGTTCCAGTAGTTATACCCACATATATTGGGTATGCGCCGCGTGCTGACGGCAAGGTCAGCGACCAGATGTGGTCGAGTGCGCCTTGCGTCAGTGATTTTCGATTAGTTAATTCAGGCGAACTTGCCGGACAACGCACGCAAGTGCGCATTTGCTATGATCGGTCCACTCTGTATATCTTATTCGAGTGCTTTGAAGACGACATGGGCCGCGTTCGCACCGAGTTTGTGCAAGACGGCAGTTCTGTTTGGCAGGATGACTCAGTCGAGATATGGATATCGCCGTATGCAGTAGCTGATCCGGCGAAAAGCCATCAGTTTGTCGTCAATGCCGCTGGCGCAAAGACTCATATAAGGCCGGACTGGGAACGTAGCCAAAGTAAGTGGCGTGCGGCAGTTGTAAGATCTACTGATAGATGGATTGCGGAAATTGTAATTCCGTTTGACACACTTCGTCCGTTTGGCAGAAACGAAGTCTGCTGGCGAATTAACTTTTGTCGCAACGAATTTCCGCATTCTGAGTCCAGCAGTTGGTCGCCGGTGCAGGAGCATTTTTCCGCGTGCTCATGCTTCGGTAGATTAGTGCCGCCCAAGTCGGCATATAGATTTTGCACATTTCGCGGTGAGCCGGTTTTGCTTACGGCTGATGACTATGTCCAGTCCGGAAGCGAACCAGTTGGCGAGGATGTAGCAAAAGTTCGCTGTTCCGGCTATATCGTCCCTGAGCCCCAAGAAGTTCACAACCGATTGAGCAAGGGGAGATTTTCAATCGGCATGGACACGTGCATCGTCGTAGATGCGGATGCCGAAGAAAAAGATCTCTGGGCTATTGAAGATATTAACGCGACAATAGAGAAGCTTGGCGGTAGGCGTCTGGCGATTGTGCGTTCCGACGAGTTCGGCAGTGAAGTCGACTCTGCGCACAATGTGATTATTGTAGGCGAATGCGCCCGCAACCGACTTTTGTGGGCTGTTTGCAATCGAGATTGCGTTCGCATGCCACGTTCGCGCTACAGCACGGGCGCATATGTAATTGACGCGCTTACTAGCCGAGTTGTTGTAACGGGCACATCAAACGTAGATACATACTATGGCGTGCAAACTCTCAAGCAGCTTATTAGACGTGACGAAGACGGCAATATTTATGTGTCGGCAGTCAACATACGTGACTTTTCCCGATTTGCGTTTCGCGCAGTTCACCTGCTTACATCGCGCGATGCTTTAAGCTATATAAGCAAGCTGATTGCAAATGTTCTTGCGCCGCTCAAAATCAATCATATTGTGTTGCAAACGGACAAGATCGCATGGCAAAGTCATCCGGAGATAGTTGACGCTTCAAACTACATGCCCCGTGAGGATGTCGTCAAACTAATTGAAATAGCACGGCGGCATCACATTAAAATAACGCCTATGGTTCCCTCGCCGGGACATATGGAGTGGGCGTTTGCCAACGGCTGCAATCTCGACATTGCCGAAGATTCCGAAATCCCTTATTGCTACTGCATGTCTAATCCGAAATCGCATGAGTTTATTTTTAGCGTTATTGATGAGGCAATTGAGCTGTTTGGCCACCCGGAGTGTTTTCATGTAGGTCGAAACGAGTTTGATGTCAATGGAAAGATGCCTTGCGATGACCGATGCAAGTCCATTGGCAAAGAAAAGCTCTATATACAAGATACGTTGAAGATATATGAGCACCTCAAGTCGCGCGGTTGCAAGATGATGATGTGGGGTGATGTGTTGACCAGGCCCGGCTATCGCGACATGATCGGCGATCTGCCAAACGACATAATCATAACCGATTGGCACTATGCCCCCCGCGCCGATTATCCCAGTGTCGAGTTTTATCAATCGCACGGTTTTCCAATTGTCGGGTGCACTTGGTATGATCCAAGAAACATATATACTTATGCAAACAATGCGTCCAGATTCGGCGTAGATGGAATGATGCAGGTCACGCGGACCAAGCATAAAACCGAGCAGGAGATTTTGCGCGACTACCCAGAGCAAGTGTATGCCTATGTTCTTTTTGCCGCCTGGACATGGAATCCGGTTCGGCCGGCACTAGACAAACTGACTTACCGACCCGACTGTGTGTTCAACAAGCTCTGGAACGATAAAGTGGGCGACGCTTGCCCGGATTTTTACGTAGTCCGACTTGATCGTTATTTCAATATATCGCGCGTCGATTCGGGGCGCGCAATTGGCTGGCTGGGGATTGGGCGAGGCAATGATCTTCGTGAAATGCCAAATGGTCTGCTGGAAATGGAAGGAACTCCGTTTTGGATAGCGCCGGCGAGGTTGGACGTTCCTGCTGCAGTTATTCTTGGCGGATCGGCTATTTGCCGCGCCTTTCCGAAACGCGTTGATAATATCGAGATCAATTCTAATTTGACAGCGCTGAACTTTTTGCACGGATGCGCATTTGCATCCGATAGGGGTGCAAATGTTGCCGAGTATGTTGTCCACTATGAAGATGGTAAAACCCAAACAATCGAGTTGGTATATTCATACAACATATATGCCTGGGACGATCAGTCCACAGCTATGTCTTACGGATTTGCATGGCGGACATGCGCCCAAGACGGCAGGCTTGTTGGTGTAAGTGAACTGCGATGGGTTAACCCGCGCCCGGATGTCAAAGTGACTAGCATTGACTTTGTTTCTAAAGGAACCGAGGCGTCGCCATTTCTTTTAGCAATAACACTTGAAATCTGTAAATGATAGCTTTGCCTCAGACTTCCATCTGGGGCAAAGCCCAAAATATAAAATTTCCGTGGAGCGGCAAAAATGCTCCTGTGCGCATCATCAGTTCCCTATTCACCGTCCATTCTGGTAGAATAGAGTGATGAATAAGGCACAATCGCAGATTCGCAATTTCTGCATAATAGCTCATATAGATCATGGCAAGTCCACGCTGGCCGACCGAATACTTCAGTTCACCGGCACAATCGACGACCGAGAGATGAAGGATCAGGTTCTTGACGGCATGGATTTGGAGCGTGAGCGCGGCATCACAATTAAAATGACGGCCGTGCGCTTAAATTACACTGCCAAAGATGGGCAGACATACGAACTTAATCTTATCGACACTCCCGGCCATGTTGATTTTAACTACGAAGTCTCGCGCTCTCTAATGGCGTGCGAGGGCGCGATTCTTGTCGTAGACGCGAGTCAGGGCGTTGAGGCACAGACGCTTGCTAACACAAATCTGGCGATGGCTGCCAATTTGGAGATCATTCCAGTTATAAATAAGATTGATCTTGATTTGGCTGACCCCGAGCGTGTTCGTGAGGAGATCGAGAGCGTCGTTGCTGTTGACGCATCAGAGGCGATTCTTGCAAGCGCGCGCCAAGGCATCGGCACAGAGGAAGTGCTTGAAGCTATCGTAAAGAACGTGCCGCCACCGTCGGGCGATGCCGAAAAACCGCTTAGGGCATTGATATTCGACTCGCACTTCGATCAGTATTTGGGCACGGTTACATACGTGCGCGTTGTAGACGGCGAAATTCGGCCTGGGATGAAAATTCGCATGATGTCGAGCGGCAAGGAGTTCGAGGTCAGCGGAGTTGGTTTGTTCAAGCCGGATATGCTGTCCACAGACGCGCTGCTGACAGGTGAGGTCGGCTACCTAACGGCGGGGATGAAAAACGTAGGTGATACGCGGGTGGGTGACACAATCACGAATGCCGCGCAGCCCGCAACCGAGCCTCTGCCCGGCTATCGTGACGTGAAACCGATGGTTTTTTGCGGTCTGTTTCCCACTGAAGCAGGCCAGTATACATCGCTGCGCGATGCTTTATCCAAGCTGCAATTGAACGACGCATCCCTAACATACGAACCTGAAAGCTCCGCCGCACTGGGATTTGGCTTCAGGTGTGGCTTTCTTGGTCTGCTGCACACGGATATCGTTCAAGAGCGGTTGGAACGTGAGTTTGATCTAACATTGATCGCGACTGCGCCGAGCGTCGTATATCGAGTGTTGAAGACAAATGGCGAAATAATCGACGTTGACAACCCAAACAACCTGCCTCCTCCTACTGAAATCGAAGAGGTGGAGGAGCCGTTTGTTGCGGCGACGATTTTAGTCCCAGGCGATTATGTGGGCGTCGCGCTTGAACTCTGTCGTGAAAGGCGAGGCGTATACGTCGGCATGGAATACCCCGCGCCAAACCGCGTGATGATACATTATGAGCTTCCATTGGCCGAGATCGTTATGGACTTTTTTGACACGCTCAAGGGCCGCACGCGAGGGTATGCGTCCTTTGAATACGAGCTTTCCGATTACCGTGTGTCGCAGTTAAGTAAACTTGAAATATCGCTTAACGGCGATCCTGTTGATGCGTTGTCGTTTATAACCCATCGCGAAAGAGCCTACTCGCGCGCAAAAGTTTTAGTCGAAAAGCTAAAAGAAGTTATACCGAGGCAGCAATACGAAATTCGAGTTCAAGCAAGTCTCGGTCATAAAGTTATCGCCGCGGCAACAGTGAGGCCGTATCGAAAGAATGTAACTGCAAAGTGCTACGGCGGTGATATTACCCGTAAGCGCAAGTTGCTCGAAAAGCAAAAAGAAGGCAAGAAACGCATGAAGGCAATCGGCAGCGTCGAAGTTCCGCAGGAAGCCTTTATGAGTGTGCTTAAGATCGGCGATGATAAGTAGTTATGCTTGATATTGAGTCGAGATTGATCGCTTCGGTTGAGATATTTTACGGTGTGCGCGGTACAGCTTGTTCCAATATGCCGATTGTTGAAGCCGCACGTAAAATAGTTGACGCAGGTTTTGGCGTTGAGATACTGCTTGCCGACTATTGGGACGTTGTAAAACCTCCATCGGAAGAGACCATCAATTGCTTGGCTGAAATATGCCGAGATGCGAAGTTAATGACCACTCACGCATGCTTAAATGCATGGTCGCCGGATGCGTTCAAAGAAGAAGTGCGTTTGGCGGCGCGAGTGGGTGTGTCGACAATGGTTGTGCATCCCTATGTGTTGGGCTTTGGATTTGATGGTTTTTGTCCGCCCGATGAAGATGTGAAAGACCTGTGCAAGTTTGCGTTAGATAACGGCATGCGGCTTGCTTTGGAGAATTTGGGCAAGACCGGCATCAATTCGATGCGTCATACACTGGATGTTGTCGGATATGATATTCAAAAATCAGGGTTGGGGGTTTGCATCGACGTCGGCCATGTAAATCGCAGTTGCAAAGTCGATGGCATTCGTCCCGAAGCGTTTTTAAGTGAATTTAAAGATATTATCCTTGAAGTGCATATCGATGACAATTTTGGCGACGACGACCTGCATCTGCCGCCTGGGTATGGTAACGTCGATTGGCCGCCTGTGATCGATGCAATGCAAAATCTTCGCAGCGATGCAGTCGTATGTCTTGAAATAGCCGCGCCCGATCATCCTTTGCAGACCATCTTCGACGCGCGCAACTTTTTATTGCAGCGTCAGTCTGCAACGATTGATTGTAAGTAGGAGTATATTATGAAACGACCTTCGTGGATACGCGCCAAAGCTCCGGACGGAACGGAATACCGTGAGCTTAAACGACTTGTTGAATCGGCGAGGCTTCACACAGTATGTCAAAGCGCTCAATGCCCAAATATTGGCGAGTGCTGGCGCGAGCGCACGGCAACTTTTATGATTCTTGGCAACGTATGCACTCGCAACTGCCGCTTTTGCGCGGTCGATCATGGCAAGCCGGATGCAGTAGACGCCGACGAGCCTAAGCGTGTCGCCGAGGCAGTCAAGCATCTTGGCTTAAAGCATGCAGTCATCACAAGCGTTACGCGCGACGATCTCGCCGACGGCGGCGCAGAAATATTTGCAAAGACCATAAGATCAATCCGCGAAGTAGATAGCAATTGCACCGTAGAAGTGCTCATTCCAGACCTAAAGGGCGATTGGGACGCACTGCGCATCATAACAGATGCGTTTCCGGATGTGCTCAATCATAACGTGGAAACAGTCGAGCGATGTTATCCTGCAGTGCGGCCTCAGGCAATTTATTCGCGTTCGATAGAACTTCTCCGCCAGACAAAGCTCCAAGTGCCCGGTATGCACACAAAGTCCGGACTGATGGTCGGTGTGGGCGAGCAATTAGACGAAATTACTCAGACTATGCGCGATCTTCGTTTAGTTGATTGTGAGATACTTACAATAGGACAGTACTTGGCGCCTTCAAGTAAACATCACCCGATTGATCGCTATTATACCCCCGATGAGTTTGAACAGCTTAAGCAAATTGGCCTTGAGCTCGGCTTTTACCATGTGGAGTCCGCACCGCTTGTGAGAAGTTCGTATCATGCTGCGGGCCAGGCAAGCAAATAAGATTATTGGGTCATGAGTTTGAGTTGTTTTAATTACTGTGGAATGATGAATTAGGGCTTTTTCTTGTTCAAGTATGCTGGTATTATTGCGGGTTTTCGCGCAAAACACACGACTTCGATTGACTTTGGCATATCTGTATGCTATAAAGCAAATGGGTTTGTTTGCCAGTTGCGAAGTGTGCGCAAAGTTCCATGCACAGTTAAGCCACGTATTTTTTAGTGTTTAGCATTTCAACTGCGTGTTTATTCAATCGTTGAATAGCCGGTGCGTAACACGGCATCAAAGAGTCGATTGAATGCATTTATTGCTGAGGGTGTAGAGTTTGCGAATCACAACTACCCTTATTCTTGCTTTGCTATTGCTGCTCATTCTAGCCATTGGCTTTGCATTGGCTGGTAGCACAAATGTACCGCCTGCGCTTCCTGAGATGTCTGCAGCGGTTCTTGCGCCATTGGGTGTTGGAGCTGTAATCGCAGTCGAACGACGACGCAGAAAACTTGCCGCTGTTCGTCGCGGCGTAGGGATGGCGTATTTCGTCGTCAAGCGTTTGATTGATCTCTGTTTATCTTCTTGCTTGTTAGCTGTCTTTTCTCCAATATTTGCGGTGCTGGCATTCTTTGTAAGTCTAAGTGGCCCCGGCCCGATATTGTTCCGGCGACGTGTCATTGGATTAAACGGCAAGAGTTTCGATATGCTCAAGTTTCGTTCGATGGTGGATGGCGCTGAAGAGATTCTTTCAGAAGACGAAGATCTCAAAAAGATATATTACGTCAACTGTAAGCTCAAGTGTGATCCACGCGTGACGAATGTCGGCAAGCTACTGCGCAAAACCAGCCTTGATGAGTTACCGCAGTTAATCAATGTGTTTCTTGGACATATGACATTCGTTGGGCCAAGACCAATCCATGCTGATGAGGTGGTCATATACGGTCCAAGCGTGGAGAAGTTCAAAACTGTCACCCCTGGTATAACCGGTTTGTGGCAGACCAAGGGCCGCAGCAATACTTCTTACGAAG
>JAEWSK010000065.1 GCA_023398345.1 Armatimonadota bacterium
CTGACGACCTTTTGCCTATCTTTTGGGTTCGCCATGTCAATGAAGTCGAGCACGATCATTCCACCGATATCGCGCAATCGCAACTGCCGCGCAATCTCTATAACGGCGTCAAGGTTTGTCTTGAGGATCGTATCCGACAGGCTCGTCGAGCCAACGAACTTGCCCGTGTTGACATCGATTGTCGTCAGGGCCTCCGTCGTATCCATCGTCAGGTGTCCGCCAGATTTGAGCCAAACTTTCCTTCTCAGAAGGTTCTCAATCTCGGCTTCAACTGCAAACCGCTCGAAAACCGGCTCGGGCTCGTCGTAAAGCACGAGCTTTGAGCGCATTTTCGGCGATATTAAGTCGATGAGCTCGAGTGCCTTCTCGTAATCAACCGGCGAGTCGATTATCATTTTATTGATATCGGAAGAAAAAACGTCGCGGATCGTCTTGTAAATCAGGCTCAAGTCCTGATGCACCAGTCCTGGCGCTGAAATCTTAGTGGATTTCTCTTGGATTTGGCTCCACATTCTCAGTAGGAACTCAAGATCCTTACGTATTTCCGCATCGCTCCGACCTTCGGCCTCGGTTCGCACAATCATGCCGAATCCCAACGGCCGAACATTTTCGCCGATCTTTTTTAAGCGGTCTCGCTCTATCTCGCTCTCGATCTTGCGTGAAATTCCGAGATTATCGGAATCAGGCATTAAAACGACATAGCGACCCGGCAGGGAAACCCTCGTAGAGACACGCGCTCCTTTGGAACCTCTTGGGCCTTTGACGACCTGTACAAGCACCTCTTGGCCGACTTTAAGCACGTCTTTGATTCGCACATGCCTTGCCGGTTCCTTGCGAGCGCTGGGAAACTCATCGTCCATTTCCGGCAGCACATCAGCCACATACAAAAACGCATTGCGCTCCAGACCAATGTCCACAAAAGCCGCATCCATTCCTGCAAGCACATTTGCCACCTTGCACTTGTAGATGCTGCCCACTACGCGCTCTTCGCGCTCAACGTCCAGTTCCACAAGCTTGCCCGACTCCACGAGCGCAATTCGCGTCTCGCGAGTATCCACGTTCACTATTATCTCTTTTGACACTAACTATCACCTCCTTTCTGTTCTGGATCAGTTCAAAACAAAAAGTCCAACACACAATCGCTGCGCTACATATTGGACTGTAAACTTTTTCTGTGTACTGAAATCATCTCGACACCGGGCACATACTCCGCCAGCACAGATACAACCTCTGAAGCTTTTACTGTAAACTCAAGGTGCTTGAGCACCATTTTAAGATGCGCAATTGTATTTTCCATGCCTTGCTCGCCGCTTTCTACTTTCAGCTCAGCAATGCCTGGCCGTAAATCAATGTGCTTTCGTTTGCCGCCGGACTCGCGCTCCCGGATTATCTGCTCGCGCGCCATAAGCGCATCAACGGCCTCACGCAATTTCGCTTCAGGCACTTCGGCAGGCAGCGCAACTTCAACTATGAGTTCGCTGGCAACTATCTTCACACCTTTTGTGTGCGGGGTCATTACACTCGCCGATGTAAGCCGCAACCCATTCGGCAAACATGCATTTAGACGTGAAATAACATCACTTACATCCACCGGCTCAAAAAGATGAATGGTCACAATCTCTTTGTCGGCAGTCGCTCCCAGCGGCAGTGCGGACGCAATCGACATCTTAGCATGCGGATTAAATCCCTGTGTATAGAAAACATCCACGCCCGACATTCGTATGGCGCGCTCAAAAACGCGCATCAAGTCGAGATGGCCAAGCCATCTCATCTCACGGCCTTTTTTAAACGTAAAAACAACTGCCGCAGATTCAAGAGCCGAAAGCTGAGAATCTAAGCCCTCATTGCGCACCACGTCCGAGGTATCTGGCTTTGGACTTTGAAATTTGGGCTTTACGCTACCTGCACACACACCGCAGTCCGAACAAGCCCCAGTTCGACAATCGGGCGTTATCTCTGCCAGTTCGGCCTTTTCGTCTTCTCTTGCGAGAAACTCGTTCGACACACCAACATCGATAATATCCCAAGGCAAAGGCGCGTCCTTGGGGTAGTCTGCATTGGCGAAATCTGAAATATCCAATCCAGCCGCCTCGAACGAAGCCAACCAGCGCGCCTGGTCAAATCTATCTTGCTCGAGCTTACCGCCGCGCCTCCACGCCTCATAAATAACCTTGCCGAGCCGCCTGTCTCCGCGTGCAAGCGCAGCTTCCACTCGACTGCACGCAGGGTCATGCCAACTCAAAGCAATATTTCTTGCCCGCAAAAGTGGCCTTATAAGCGCGATTCGGCGTTCGAGTTCATCGACAGCAACCATCCCCCGCCACTGAAAAGGCGTATGCGGCTTGGGCACGAACGGCGATATTGTGACATTGATAGTAAGCCGTCGGTCAATGGCCAAAACATGCCGCACAAGCTCGCCTATGCCTTCGATATCCTCATCTGTCTCAGTCGGCAGCCCGATCATAAAATACAGCTTAACGCGCTTCCAACCGGCCCGCACAGCGGCTTCAACGGCCGACAGCAAATCTGCTTCACTGACGTTCTTGTTGATTACATCGCGCAGGCGTTGAGTTCCTGCTTCGGGCGCGAAAGTAAGCCCACTCTTGCGCACGCGCTGAATTTCCGCCGCGAGCGCAACGCATTGCGCATCTGCCCTCAGGCTCGGAAGAGAAATTCCCACGCCGTCCGACTCGTGCCGGTCAATAAGCGTGCTCACAAGATCGCCTATGCATGAGTGATCCGCGCTTGAAAGCGAGGTCAGCGCAACTTCTTCGTATCCTGTTTTATCAAGGAGTGCGGCAGCTTGCGCGCACAAAACTGAAAGTGAGCGCTCTCTTACAGGCCGTGTTATCATACCAGCCTGGCAGAACCTGCACCCTCGCGCGCAACCGCGCATTATTTCAAGTGCAACTCTGTCATGCACCGCCTCAGTGAATGGAACTACTAAACTGTCAGGAAACTGCGCCCTATCTAAATCAGCAACAAATCTGCCATGCACTTTTGCATCTGTTAGCTCTGGCACATACACGCCGTCGATCTCAGAGAGCGCGACAAGTTTGTCGTTTCGAGTCCGCGATTTATCTGCCTTAACTCGCCTGATCGCCTCGACAATATCGAGCACAGCTTCTTCTCCATCGCCAATGACAAACGCATCGATAAAATCGGCCATCGGCTCAGGGTTGGAAGCGCAGTGCCCTCCGGCAATTACAATTGGAGAGTCGTCACCGCGCTCGCTCGAATAAATGGGAATACCTGCGAGGTCAAGCATGGCGAGCACAGTGGTGTAGGACATCTCGTAAGCAAGCGAGAACCCCACCACATCAAATTCGGTTATAGGCGAAGCGGTTTCCAGCGAGAAAAGAGGAATATCTGCAGCGCGCATCTGCTCTTCCATATCGAAAGCAGGCGCAAATACACGTTCAGCTACGACCCCGGCTTCATTGTTGAGGACTGAATAGAGAATCCTCAAGCCGAGGTTCGACATGCCTACTTCATAGACATCCGGGAAGACAAGCGCAACACTTACGTTTGCCTGGTCAAGCGGCTTAACAACCGATCCAAGCTCGCCGCCCATATATCTCGCGGGTTTCGTAACTTGGGGAAGAATTCTATCGATCCGTCCCCTCAAGCTCGACTCCGTATTCATACGCAAATAATAAAAGCCGGCAGTCGGCATCTCCGACGCCCGCTATTCCTTAGTGAAATTATATCACCCTGCACATGTCACCGTCAAACAAAACCATTGCAGTATGTTTTGCAAAACGCATGCTTGGTAAAAATACTCACAAATAAACCCATCAGGGGGCAATAGTGTGAGCGAAAAGCATTTTTGTCTATTGTCTGCATTTGGTAACCCACCAAGATTTTTGGGCCCATTGGCACGCGTGTTGGGCCCGCGTATAGAAAACAATTCAATTATGAAAGCCATAGGCTCACTTTCAAGATTATCGCGCAGTAATGAAATTGAGCTTCTTGGAATGGAGACAAATATCGCGCCGGATGGGACATTTTCATGCCACGCAACCGGCCCACTCGGCAAATTGCCACATACAAAACGTGCACTCGAAAGCGTTCAAAATGCAATTCGAGGCCGCGGCAGGCCGATTATCAGGCATGATGATCTACTAATCTACACATCCTATCAGCCGCCCATACCATCCAACGCGTCTATGAAATTATTGGCCAGCAGATTGGCTCTCGAATTCGATGGCCACCCGCAACCGACTGTCTGCACGCTTCAGGTAACGACTAAATGCCAAGCTAACTGCATTCACTGCAGCGCCGCCAGGCATAAACGAACCGGTGAGCCGGAGCTTTCCACAAATGACTGGAAGCGTGTGATTCGTGAGTCGGAACGCCTTGGGTCGGTAACTATTGTCTTCACAGGCGGCGAGCCGCTTCTTAGGCCGGATATATTTGAGCTTATCGATTGGGTGGATAAAGACGAAGCCGTCGCGCTGATGTTTTGCAACGGCCTGCTTCTCAATGCCGAAAACGTCCGAAAGCTCACCAAGGCAGGTCTTTGGGCCATTCATATCTCTATAGATTCACCCGACCCCTCTGCACATGACGAGATGCGACGCGTGCCGGGCTGTTACGAAAAAGCATTGGACGGACTCAAGCGATGCAAAGACGCCGGACTGTTGGCTGGAATATCGACGTACGCAACCCCGGATCGATTGCGCAGCGGTCAAGTCATAGAAATGATCGAACTCGCCCAAGAAGTTGGTGCGGATGAGATTACCATATTCGACGTCGTTCCAACCGGCAAACTGCTCCACAATGACCGCAAACATTTACTCACAGACGAAGACAGAGATGAACTCTGCCGAATAGAAAATCACTATAACAAAGAACATAAACTGCCGTTTGTCATAACACAAGCGCATGTAAATGGCCCAACGGGCAACGGCTGCTACGCGGGCTGGTGCCAGTTCTATATGACTGCATATGGCGAGATGACACCCTGCGATTTTACGCCTCTGGCATTCGGCAACGCACAAAACGAAAGCGTGGAATCGATATGGAACCGCATGGCGCACCATGAAGGCTACTGCGGACATAAGAGCAGTTGTCGGATGCAAGATCAGCACTTCAGAGCGCAGTGGATCGACAAAATCCCTTCGAGTGGGCCTTTTCCATACTCAATCGATAAGTTGGATCAACTCGATCTTGCCGATAAAAACGACGAGCCTATTCAAACCGAATGCTCTATCGGAATCAAAGGCTAGTTTAGCAGTCGATTTGGTGTTGAGGCTTCGCCTCAAACTCCACCAGAGACTCTGTCTGGTGACTCTGCCAGAAAACTTAGTTTCCTTGACCTTTAGACTCGTAAATTGCTAGCCTCCCATTGGGAGTCTAGCAATTTACGCATACGGGGTCTGGGGACTGCGTCCCCAGCGGGGTTAAGGGGCAGCGCCCCTTATGGAAATCTGAGGGTAAAACCCTCAAAATAAAATAACACTTTACGCTTTAGTGTTCTTCATTTTCCATGACGCCGACTTTAAGTTGAACGTCAGCGCGGTCTTCAACACGCTCTACGTAACCGTCACGTATCCATACTATGCGATCGGAAATATCGAGCATCTTGAGGTCATGGGTTGCTGAAATAATAGTGACGTTGTTCTCTTTGTTGAGCCTTCTTAGCAAATCGATAATCTCTTTGCCCGTTTTTAGATCGAGGTTGCCTGTAGGCTCATCAGCGAGAATAATCGACGGGTTGTTTGCCAAGGCCCGCGCGCATGCAACGCGCTGCTGCTGGCCGCCGGAAAGCTCGGTGGGCTTGTGATGATATCGCTCACCCAACCCTACCATCTTAAGCAATTCCATGCCGCGTTCGATGCTCTCATCCTGAGGCACGCCCGCAAACACCATCGGCAGTGTCACGTTTTCAAGCGCGGTCATTACTGGGATTAGATTAAAGCTCTGGAAAATATAACCGATCGTGCGGCATCGCAAATACGCGAGTTCCCGCGCATCAAGCTGCGCCATATCAACATCGTTAATAAACACAGTCCCGCGCGTCGGCTTGTCAAGCCCGCCGACCATATTAAATAGCGTGGACTTGCCCGACCCCGATGGCCCCATAATCGACATATATTCGCCGCGATAAATATCGAGTTGAATTCCCTTTAGAGCTTGCAAAGTCTGCCCGCCCATCGTGAATTCCTTTATGAGATCTTTTGTACGTACTACGTATTCTCTTTTATCCAATGTCGCCATTGCCGAGTTCACTCCAGAGTGTAAATTCGAACTAAATTTCCGAGCGCAGCGCCATCGCCGCGGGCATACCAGCCGCACGTTTGGCTGGCGCGATTGTTGCAAGTATTGTCAGCAGCATTCCAGCTCCGACACTTATAAGAAAAGTCTGCAATATGCCGACCGCGCTCATTGCAGTCACCATATCCCATCCTCTGGTTATTCCTGCCATAAGCACTATAGACCCGAAGCCTACTACCCAGCCCATCACTGATGCGCAGATGCCCAGCAGACCACTTTCAATTAGGAACAAAATAACAACAAAGCTGTCCAGCGCGCCCAAGCATTTCATTGTGCCTATCTCTTTGAAACGCTCCGTCACAGCCATAAGCATGCTGTTGGTAATACCGACTGTGCAGACAAGAAGCGACATTACAACAAGCCAGATCATTCGGTATTTGCTGTTGCGGTCGGAAACAAAAACATAGTCACCGCTTTCTAGCTTAGTAGAGCCGGCGGACCTGTTTTTGATTATATTTGCAGCGATCTTGCGACCGTCGGTATTTACTATCATTATATTGCCCATGTCAGCAGTGCGCATGTCCGGATTCTTTGCCAGCGCAAGAGCTTCGTCGAGCGTAATCGCGTATTTTTGGGCAAGTTTGTCGATTGTAGTTGACTTGACTTGATTAAAGACAGCGTTGCACTTGACGCGTGATTCCAATGCCTTAATTCTCATAGGATGATTAAATATCGCATCATTGAGCGCAGCCGCCTTGAACGCCTTGCCGGTGCCTACCAGCCTCTTGGATATTGAGAGAGGCACACCCGCGCGATTTGCTTCGGAAATACTGATGTCCTGATCCATCGCCGCATCGGCATATATTGGCTTTAGCGCGCTGGCATCCTCGCGCAAAAGATCAACCATAACTAACCCATTAAACACAGGATACTCATGCTCGAACTTGCGCGCGACTTTTTTTGGCAAACCAGCTGCAATTGCATCATCGACATTTACGTCTCTTGCATTCGCAATGTCCGCAAACACCGGCAAATGCTCTCTCAATCGCTCTACGACGCCAGACTCGCCAAACATATCGGGATTGTCTCGAAGCACAGTGTTAAGTTCTGTCCCCTTGAATGTCCCTGGAGTCTTTGATGCAGCATTTACAGCATTTGGCACTGCAGCAACAGAGCCGGATGGAACGGCTGCCATTGCCATAGCAACCAACTCCTTGGGAATGCCGGCTTTTGCAGCATCTGCCTTGCTGATATTTTTGTTTAATGCGGTCGCGATAAAAATCGGATCGATATTGCCGGGGTGCTCGCGCAAATAATCGGCAACTGACGCCGCACTGCATGATGCGCATAGTCGTGACGCCTTCTTCGCAAGGCTCTCAGGAACACCGGCTTTAACAGCATCGGCAATTTTTATGTCCGCCCCAGCAAAAATGCTCAGATAAAGTGGAAGATCTTTCTCAAATAATTGAAGACTCTTCCACTCTTCTTTTGCACGGGCAAGATTTTTGACAGCATTTTTTTCTTTGAACTGGCCAATGATTATCGTTGCAAGACTGAATTTTGTTTCATCGGCCAAAAGCGACTTCTTAATGACTTCTTCGGAAATGCCGGATGCCAATCCGACTTCTACAGGTATCGGCTTGTAGACATCCTGTGTACCGGGCCCCTTTACCTGACCGTCAACTTGAACGTATCCCGGGGTAACTTTCGGCGCAATGGGCCATTGCATAAGATACTGCGTAAGCACGGTTGCTAAAAACGCGATACCTAAAAATATTCCGCCCGCAGTGACCATAGACCGCCAGAAGCGTATTTTCAGGCTGTTCATACTAATCTTGAACGCGCGATGCAGGGGAAGCTGGGCTTGCCTACCTACAACCGGTTTATTTGCGCTTCTTTTTGACACTGGACTTGCCTCCCGGAGACATAAGGCCGATAAGGTTGCGCTTTGCGAGGGTCTGCAAGAACGTCGTCACCGACGCCTCCGCTTCCCGACGGGTCAGTTTGTACTCTTTAACGAGACCCTGAACTATACCGTCGACATTGCGCTCTCCGTCGCAAAGCTCCCAGACAAACGAGCCGACCTCATCGAGACCGAGTTTGCGGCTGTCGGGAAGCTTTTTGGCCATTTTTATATATGAAATTATCTTTTTGACTGCCCGCGCGATTTTGTCTTCGCGCAACGGAATCGACAGAACAACTTCACTGCCGGTGCGCTCCCACGTAACAATCGGGTGGCGCACTGGAACCACCGCCAAAGCGTCTTTGCGCTCGACTTTCGGCTTGCGCAGAACTATTGGAACGTATTTACCTATCGTCTCACTTAGTGCGCTCATAATATTTTTTTCGTCTGTAAACAGTCAACTCAATTTTGCGCTTAACAATTAAGATCACGCTCAATGACACTTTATCAGATTGCAAATGCGCTCGGCTGTATCCTCACCCTCGCTGTGCGTCACACGGACTCCCAGTAGGCGGTTTGAATCCACACAATGCCACACGTAGCCCGTCAGCACCTCGGGAAACTTACAAAGCGTAAACGAATACGCCGCCGCTTTGACAGTCTGCTTAAATCCCGCAC
>JAEWSK010000089.1 GCA_023398345.1 Armatimonadota bacterium
CGGCAAGGGCAAACTCGCTGGCAAGAAGTTTACCGTACAAGTTGCCCCCGAGGACTGCACCGGATGCGGTCTGTGCGTGCAGAACTGCCCCGGCAAGCAGAAAGACCCGAATACAAAAGAGCCGACCGGCCGCAAAGCAATCAATATGGTCACCCAGGAGCCGCTTCGTGAAAGCGAGCGCGACAATTGGAACTTCTTCCTTTCTCTGCCTGAGACCGATTCTTCGCTTTACAGTGCAGCCACGGTCCAAGGCAGCCAGTTCAAGCAGGCTCTATTCGAGTTCTCCGGCGCTTGCGCCGGATGCGGCGAGACACCATACGTTAAGCTCGTGAGCCAGTTGTTCGGTGACAGAGCCGTTATTGCGAACGCAACCGGATGTTCGTCGATCTATGGCGCGAACTTGCCTACTACTCCGTATACGACTCGAAAAGACGGCAAAGGCCCAGCGTGGTGCAACAGCTTGTTTGAGGACAACGCGGAGTTTGGCCTTGGCTTTAGACTGACTTTGGACAAGTTCAATGGATTTGCGCTTGAACTGCTGGATAAGGCTGCCGAGTCTGGTGAGATCAAGTCTGAGTTGGTCGACGCAATCAAGACAGCTGATCAGTCAACTCAGGAAGGCATAGAAGCCCAGAGAGCTAGAGTTGATGAGCTGAGAGCTGTTCTTGCAAAGGGCATCGAAGCCGGTTGTGAGTCATGCAAGCAGCTTGATAGTCTTGCTGACTATTTAGTTAAGAAGTCTGTCTGGATTCTTGGAGGAGACGGTTGGGCGTATGACATCGGCTATGGCGGGTTGGATCATGTAATTGCCAGCGGCAAGAACGTGAACGTGCTCGTTCTCGACACCGAAGTCTATTCAAACACCGGCGGGCAGATGTCCAAATCAACTCCAAGGGGTGCTACGGCCAAGTTTGCTGCAGGCGGAAAGCCTACCGGCAAGAAAGACTTGGCGATGATGGCAATGACATATGGTGATGTATATGTCGCCCGCGTATCGCTTGCCAGTCCGGCGCATTTGGTCAAGACGCTTGTCGAAGCCGAGGCTTATAACGGGCCGTCAATTGTGATATGCTACGCCCATTGTATTGCGCACGGCATCAATACAACATTCGGCATCGAGGAGCAAAAGAAAGCCCTTGCCTCCGGACATTGGCTGCTTATGCGTTACAACCCTGAGCTTGCCGCTAAGGGCGAGAATCCGCTCCAGCTTGATGCAAAGGAGCCGACAATGAGCTTCGAGGAGTATGCATATGGCGAGAATCGCTATCGCGTGCTCAAGAAGACCAATCCTGATGCGGCTGCAAAGCTAATGGAGTTGGCCGATCAAGATACGAAGCGTGATTGGCAGCTCTATCAAGCGATGGCTCAGATGAGCATTAACAAGAAAGCGTCTGAATAAGACACCTTCGGAAGTTAAATAAAAAACAGAGGCGGGGTTTTGACCCTGCCTCTGTTTTTTAAGCAATAAATTTACAAACAGCGATTAGTTAACGGCCGGTGGCGGCGCGGGTTCATTATTGCTGCTGTCGGCGTTGTTGGGCTGTGAGCGCAAAGGCATCGGCCCACTTGGGGGGCCGCCGAATCCGCTGCTGCGTCGAGACTGCAGTGTGGAAACTTGGTCTGCTGTGAGAATTGCTCGAATTTCAGTCCATGCCGCAACTTCGGCGCTAGATATGGCCGCATCGGCCTTTTGGGCGTCGAGCAGCAGTTGCTGCACTTTTGTCGCGTCGAAATTGGTTGCATATATCGCGTCACGCAGTGCCTTTGTCGTTTCCGAAGAATGCTGTCGAAGCGAGGCCAGAGTCGTGTTTGCCTTAGCCAATATTGCTTTGAGCTGGGTTTTCTGATCGTCAGTGAGCCCGAGGTTATTCGAGCGTTCGATCTGTGCGATCGGAGGCAGGGTGATTGCCATCGATGGGCACGGCACAGCCATCATCATACCGCCACGAGTGCCGCTTTGGGGCCGCTGCTGATTCTGCTGGGCGAACGCCACTGCAGACGCAGCAACCATTGCCAGCACTAGGACAACTAACACAACTTTTTTCAACTATGAGTCCTCCTTTTGAGTATCTCTCGCGAGATTCGTAGAGATTGCTTTGATACATTTACCGCCAACTGTTGCGCCGTCGGTAGCTTTGTCAAACTTATTGCCTTTATCTTAGACGGCTCTGTATCTATGCCCGTTACAAAAATACTTGTGCATTATACCTCAAGCTGTGCAGTTTTTATTCGCATAAGCACGGGTAAATTAAACCGTTAGCTTTTTAAACTTTGACGGGAGAACTAATATGGCAGACATACGGACTTCGTATATGGGCGCCGATCTCAGCAGCCCTGTTATAGTGGGTGCTTGCACTCTATCGAACAATATAGATAACATCAAGCGCGCCGAGGACGCTGGTGCGGGCGGATTGGTGTTTTACTCACTTTTCCAAGAGCAGATTGAGTTGGAGTCATTGGAAATTGAGGAGGAGCTTAAGATCAGTTCGGATCACTTTGCCGAATCGCTCACTTACTTTCCACAAATCGAGCACGCCGGTTCGCGGGAGCATATTATGTGGGTTGAAAAAGCGCGTCGGGCTGTGAAATTTCCTTTGTTCGGCAGTTTGAATGCGACGTCTATGGGCAAGTGGGTCGAATATGCAAAACAGCTTGAGAACGCCGGTTGTAATGGTTTGGAGTTGAATATATATTCTATCGAAACCAACCCAAACAAAACTGCCGACCAAATCGAGGAGCAATCTCTGGATGTCGTTGCGGAAGTGAAGTCGAGCGTGTCGATTCCAGTGGCGGTTAAGCTGAGTCCGTGGTATACGTCAGTGGCAAATTTCGCAATGCGCCTGCAAAAGACGAAAATCGACGCAATTGTAATATTCAATCGCTTTTA
>JAEWSK010000159.1 GCA_023398345.1 Armatimonadota bacterium
ACTATGGGGCGAGCTTATTGGGCGACGGGTGACGAGAAGTATGCCAAAGAATTCGTGTATCAGATGACGGATTGGGTTCGCAAGTGTCCGGTTCCTGTGGATAACAGCGGCAATTCCAGTCAGACATGGCGGACAATCGAGGCTGGAATTCGCACTGGTCAGTATTGGGTTCCCGCGTTTTATCTTTTCCTCAACTCGCCTTCATTTGATGATGAATCAATAGTTACGATGCTAAAATCGTTTATAGATCATGCGCGTCACCTTATGCGCTGGCCGACAACAGGCAACTGGCTTACAATGGAATCCGAAGGCCTGATGTACTGCGGAGTGATATTTCCAGAATTCAAAGAGTCTGACAATTGGCGCAAAACTGCAACCGATCGGCTCTATGCCGAACTCGACCGTCAGGTATATCCCGACGGAGCACAGATTGAACTCACAACTCATTACCACCAGGTGTCTCTGCTCAACTTTGCCTGGGCATGGGAAATCGCGCATTTGGCGGGCTATTCGATGCCTGCTGATTACGTTGACAAGATGCAGCGAATGTTCGACTACAATCTTAAGGTTTCCATGCCAAATGGCTGCCTTCCAGCCTTAAACGACGCAGACCTAACGGATGTGACGTCGAACGCAAAGCTCGGTATGAACTTTTTTCCAAATCGCAAGGACTATGAGTGGCTGGCTACATTAGGTGATAGCGGGACAGTTCCATCCGTAGGATCGGTTGCGCTGCCTTTTGCGGGGCACATTGTAATGCGCACCGGTTGGCAAAAAGATGATCGTTACTTACTTTTCGATGCCGGCCCGTTCGGCTATGCTCATTATCACGAGGATGCACTGAGCTTTGTTATATACGCCTATGGCAAGTATATGCTGGTTGATCCGGGAAGATACGCTTACGACGGCTCAATTTGGTTCAATTATGCTATTTCGACACGAGCGCACAATACGATTATGGTCGATGGCTGTGAGCAGTGTCGCGTAAGCTTACCCAGAGAGCAGAGTCTGCTGTCCAAGCCAATGCCGATCAAATGGGCATCTAGCGATAGATATGACTATGCGAAAAGCGCCTACAAAGAAGGTTACGATCGAGATAACTCAATAAAAGTTGAGCATAACCGATCCGTGTTCTTCGTCAAGCCAAATTATTGGATCGTCACTGATTCGCTTGTGCCGAGTGACGACAAATCGCATCGCTATGACAGTATGTTCCATCTGGACGCGAGTGGCGCTGAAGTCGACGAGGCGAAAAAGTCGGTTCGAACGACCGATGCCAATGGTGCGAACCTATCAATAATTCCTCTTGCAGATGACGGACTGAGCGTAAGTATAATAAGCGGGCAGATGGAACCTGTTCTTCAAGGTTGGCTGCCTGTCAGGGAGTATGTCTGCAAGCCAATTCCCACCCCCGTGTTTTCGCGTGAGTTATCCGGCAGCGCGAACTTCTCTTATGTTTTTTACCCTACGCCGGAGGGCGGAGAGTGCCCCGTTATAGGCGTCGAGTCGTTGCCAGTGCAAGCCGATTCAGATGCGCAAGTTATTGGAATAGCTGTTCGGTTTAATAACGAGCGCGTGGATTATTACGTTCAGTCCGACAAGCAATGCAAGACGATTTTTTGCGACTTTGAAAGTGATGGGCTTGTGACTTATGTGCGCATCGAATGTGGCCGCGTTACGTTTGCGATGGTCGCCGACGGCACTAAGCTTATTCGCGCGGGCGAGCCGGTGAACGCCGATATTCTGGCAATCAGTGATTTATCGCAAACAGATCTGCGCCATAAGTTTTGATTTATTTTAAGGGGCTTGGTTTTATGAAATTTGTAGGTGAGTTTGTTATCTGCCTGGCGATATTGCTATTTGGTTCAAGCATGTGCATTGGTGAGCAAGCAGATACAGGTCCAAGAATGACTGATGCGGAGTTCTTTTCGGCGCTAAATCCGGATTATCCCGGACTTGAGAAAGTAAAGGCAGCAATAAATCTAGGCGACACTCAAAAAGCAAAGCATGAGCTTGTTGAATATATGCGCAATCGTGAAAAGCCTATATATAATCCCGACTGGTTGGGAAATTGTAATCATGGTAAGCGCACCGAAAAGACTAATACAACCGATGCCGATCGCATATTGCGACGTGAGTTTAAAAGCGTTGGTGTGGTTCATAAGTTTGACGGTGAGATCGACTGGACCCTGAACCCGATCAATTATGCGGAGTGGACATATGCGCTCAATCGGCATAGTTTTTGGGCTCAACTAGCTCGCGCTTATTGGGAAACCGGCGAAGAAAAATATGCCAAAGAGTTTGTATATCAAATGACTGATTGGGTCAAGAAGTGCCCCGTGCCATTGAATGATAGTGGCAATGCTGGCTTGACATGGCGGACAATCGAGACCGGGATCCGCACCGGTATGAATTGGAATCTCGCATTTGAGGTGTTTCGCAAGTCGCCTGAGTTTACTGATGATGCAATGGTCATCATGTTGAAATCGTTTGTCGAGCATGCCCATCAACTGATTCGCTGGCCGACTTCCGGCAACTGGCTTTCAATGGAATGCGAAGGACTAACGCACTGTGGAGTTCTATATCCGGAGTTCAAGGAAGCCGCTGACTGGCGCAAAACTGCGATCGATAGGCTATACGCTGAACTCGACCGTCAGGTATATCCCGACGGATCACAGATTGAACTCACAACCCATTACCATCAGGTGAGCCTAGTTTCTTTTGAAAGATCTTGGGACATGGCTCGTCTAAACGGCTATGATATGCCAGCGGATTACGTGTCAAAGATGAAGAAGATGTTTGACTACGAATTTTGCGCTTCTATGCCGGACGGATACATGCCTGGATTAAATGATGGTGAGGCTACCAGCATCAAAT
>JAEWSK010000263.1 GCA_023398345.1 Armatimonadota bacterium
GATTCGATTCTGCCGTTTCGCATTACATTTGCCATTGTTGGAAATTCTTCGATCAGCGACGCGATGGACTTGCGGGCTTTTTCTGCAGTGAGGGCTTCTAATGTCGATCCTATCGAAAATAAAAACAACACAGCCGCTGCGTCGAAAAATTCGCCTAACGCAATCGCGCCGACAGCGGCAACTGTCACAAGCAAATTAGTATCCAGCACAAGCCATCTCAAGCTCAAAAGTCCGGCTCTAACTGTAAAAATGCCTCCAGTTATAGCAGATAGAATGAACAGAGAATTCACTAGAACTAATGCCCCATGAATTGCCCATATGATTCCTGCCGCCGCAAGCAGTGCGCCGGATACAGCAGCCAACGCAAGTCGAATATTGCGGCGCGAGCGTGTTTTTGGGGCTATTGCTGCTGCTTTTTCAACCTCGATGTCATAGCCAAAATCGCGAACTTTCGCCCCAATTGCATCCAATGTTGTAACTTCCGGCTCAAATTCAACAATGAGCAGCGAGGTGGCATAGTTCAGTGACGCCCATGCAACACCTCGCATTCGCCGAATTGTAGTTTCCAGTTTACTTGCGCAATCGGGACAATCCAGGCCGATGATAAATATGGTGTCGTGGCGATAGCGCTCGGAAATACTCACACCGAAAGTGCGAGCGCACTCTTGAATTTCCGCGTAAGTGAGCAATTCTTTGTTGTAAACAAGTTCAATAGTGCGTCGATCGGGGTTGATAGAGACATTGCGCATTCCATCAAGACCAGAAAGCAATTCGTGAAGTCGATCGATGCAATTCTGGCAGTCTTCAAAATAATCCGGCCATATAACCGGAATGTCCAGCGTTTGTGTCTCCATAGGCGTTTATAAAAGTATAAAGAGCTGTTTTATATATCAACGACAATAGCATCAATATCGGATGCGGGAATTTCGGCTCCTGAAGCTGCGAGAGATTGCAGGCGTGAAGTAACGGCATTTGCGGCAAACTTCAGTGCCTGTTCTCGCGTATGAGCCTCTGCATGCGCCTCAGCAACAGCAGGAATCTTTACCGACACCCAACCGTTTGCGTCAGTTGTAACTTCTACTTTGTAACGTCGAATCATATCTACCTTCCAACCAACTGTGAAATACCAGCATTCCCATTGTACTCCTGTCTAAAAACCATGTAAACAGGCACAATGTTTTAAATATGATTACGGTATTGCCCGTGAAATGCTAAAATGGATATATTATGACTAGTAACCCCAATCTTACACGTCAATATATCGAGAATCATACGGTCGAGTATTATCGCACCGCTGGTGGCACTCGGCCAGATCTGCGCGTCGTCGATACGATGGACGGTAAGATTGTGGTCAAAGATTTCAAGAAAAGCGATTTTTTGTTTCGCGTGATAGTTGGGCCTATTCTTATCCATCGAGAATACGGAGCACTTCGCAAATTGACTGGTGTCGATGGAATCCCGCAACTTGTCACAAAAATCGACCGCTATGCCCTTGCAATTCAACATGTATCTGGCATAAGTCTCGATCAGCATGTGTGCAAGTCCATAACAAACGAGTTCTATAAAGAGCTTCGGCGTGTAATAGATGATATGCACTCTCGCGGTATAGCTCATTGCGACCTGCGAAGTCGTGGCAATGTGATGCTTGGAGACGACGGACGGCCATATGTTATAGACTTTGCCGCTTGTGTGTTTCTTGGAAAAGGCCTGAATCCATTCATAAAATGGCTGTTTAATCAGTTTGTTTTGGCCGATTGCAACGCAGTGTTGCGAATAAAAAAACGAATGTCCGCTGATCTTCTTTCAGATGCCGACAAGGCAGAATTAGCTATTCCCCTTCCGTTTGAACGCCCCGCACGCGCCTTTGGAGAGACAGTAAGAAAGATCACTAGAAAACTTTTGACCTGCCGCAACAAACCTGACACGTCGACTTAATTCTTTCGTAACAAGCCTAACCTATACTACATTTGACACAATTCAGCGCAATAGTGAGCAATCTCACATGCGCGGTATGGGGAAGGCAAAAGATGAAAGGCAAAACATTATCACTTTATCTCGCTGCATGTTTCTCTCTGTCTGCTGCATTGACGGCTCCTGGTTATGCCGATCAGGTGACTCCCTCTGTTGCAGTCAAACTCGACCTGCCCTACGTCAGCAAATATGTCTGGCGCGGAACTGTTCCCAACCCTGATCCCACCCTTCAGCCATCACTAACGCTAACACACAAGAGCGGCGTAAGCCTGAATCTCTGGGCCAGCCTTGACGGAACCGACATCAATGATGAGAAGGGACGTCCTACCGAGATCGACTACACGGCAAGCTACGCTTGGGCTGCAGGCAAAGACGGTGGAATTGGAATGAGCGCCGGCTTGATAGACTATACGTTCCCGAACACTACGTTCGCTGACACAAAGGAAATTTATGCGAGCGCGGCATTTACCGGAACACTATCTCCGACCCTGTCAGTCAACTACGACTATGACGAAGTAGATGGTTACTACATCAGCCTTGGCGGCAGCAAGACAGCTCCCATAGGAAAGAATTCGATGTCTTTGTCCGGTAGATTGTCATTTGCAACTGCAAAATACAACAAAGTCTACTTAGGCGCGAATAAGAACGCCTTTACTGATCTACTGTTGAGCGCCAGCGTGCCGTTTACCGTTGGCAAGTCATATACGATCACACCGGCCGTGAGTTACTCGACTGTTCTGAGTTCCGCGCTGCGCGATGGGGTTACTGACCCGGACAATTTCTTTACTAGTCTAACTGCTTCATTTGCTTTCTAATTAAATAATTGAGTGCGTTTAGATGTGTAACGAAGGGAGTTTGTAATGCATGGAAAAGTGAGCTGCCGCGCCATTATCGTTTTAATGTGCGCTTTGATGTTAACGCTATTTGTTAGCGGAGCAATTGCTGCAACCTCCAGCGACCCTGCTGGTGTAAAAACTGGTGTTGGTACCGATGTGGTGGGTATGACTGAAAATGCACCAACGGCAGATGACTTTAACGCGGCAAAAAACGAGCCGTTTGCAAAAAAATTAGCCGAGGCTGTTGGACAGAATAAAGTCGCGATCAACTTGTCATGGACACTGGTCGCTGCATTTTTAGTTATGTTCATGCAAGCTGGCTTCGCGCTTGTGGAAACTGGCTTCACACGTGCAAAGAATGCCGCACATACTATGTTCATGAACTTCGCGGTATACGCAATCGGTATCATCGGCTTCTTTGTAGCCGGATTTGCAATTATGTATGGCGCTGCAGGTGCAATTGGAAACCTTGGCGGCACACCGGCGTTAGCTGGTGGTCATGAGTTTGTGCTGGATATATTTGGCAAGAAGTTCGGTTTGTTTGGCACGAGCGGATTTTTCCTGCAAGGGCCATACTATGATGTCAGCATTGCGGCGCTGTTCGTTTTTCAGATGGTGTTTATGGACACGGCTGTGACGATCCCGACAGGTTCAATGGCTGAACGCTGGCGACTGGCTTCGTTCATGTGCTACGGCTTGTTTATGTCAATCATTCTCTACCCGGTATTTGGCAACTGGGCATGGGGCGGTGGTTGGCTGTCTCAGCTTGGTGTGAACTTTGGTTTAGGCAATGGTTATGCCGACTTTGCCGGTTCTGGTGTTGTGCACTCTGTTGGTGGGCTTTGTGCCTTGGCTGGGGCAATTGTTCTCGGCCCGCGCATTGGCAAATTCAACAGAGACGGCAGTGCAAATGCTATCCCGGGCCACCACATTCCGATGGCTATACTCGGAACCTTAATCCTTGCATTTGGCTGGTTCGGGTTTAACCCAGGCAGTTCTCTTGGTATGGCGGGCGCAGGAAATATGCGTGCTGCAATGGTCGCTTTGACAACTATGCTGGCTTCTGCTGCAGGTTGTGCAACTGCAGCCATTTACATGCTTATCAAAACAGGAAAGCCCGATCCAACTATGGTCGCTAACGGCATGTTGGCTGGTTTGGTTGCAATCACGGCTCCGTGTGCATTTGTAACCCCTGGTGAGTCTTTTATCATTGGTGCCATTGCCGGCGTGCTGGTCTGCATTGGAGTTGCGTTGCTTGACAAGATTCATGTCGACGACCCGGTCGGCGCAGTTGCAGTGCATGGCATGAACGGTCTATTCGGTGTTCTGGCTGTAGGACTGTTTGCCGATGGAACTTTCGGCGCTGGACTAAATGGCGTGTCCCACAACGTTGTTGGGCTTTTCCATGGCGGTGGGTTCGGCCAGTTGACTGCTCAGTTCATCGGTTGTATCACACTTGTTGTGTGGGCATTTGGGGCCAGTTTTGTTTACTTTAAAATCATGAACAAGATTGTCCCGATGAGAGTGTCCAAAGAAGATGAGCTTTCAGGACTCGATATGCCTGAGACCGGCATACTGGCTTACCCGGAATTCGAGACCAAGTAGGAGCTATTGGAGAAAAGCAATGATTAAGATTGAAGCTATTATCCGAACTAGTAAGCTTGATGATGTCAAAGCCTCGCTGGATGCAGCAGGCGTGACGGGTATTACTGTGACTCACGTA
>JAEWSK010000303.1 GCA_023398345.1 Armatimonadota bacterium
GGGTTCAGGTTACTTATCTTTATGACCCATTTGAGGCCCCCGTGGTCAGCATAGCCGGTGCGCAATATTTGGGCGGTGAGTCGCAGGTTGTTGAGACCCTTGACGGATTTGGCCAGTGGGTCACGGCCGTAAGCAAGTGGCGAATAACTCCAAATCCCAGCAGCGAGGTAGTGACGATTACCGCTGATGCTGCAATGGGGTCGTTGATCGACAGTGTTATTGTAGACACGAAGTGTGTGCCGGAACCGGCGAGCATGGTCACTTTGCTGGCAGGCGGACTTGGTCTTTTAATCAGCCGCAGACGCAGAAAGTAATCGAGCATCGGCAATAGAAAATATTAAAGGCGGGTAGGGACTCATCCCTTGCCCGCCTTTTTTGATACGCTAATTCTCGTTTTGTAACGGCACGTCGCCCTTGCCGGTGTCTATATGCTGTGAATTCGGCATGGACACTTGCGTTGCAATAGGCTTGGCGGATGTGTTGTCTTCATAGACTACGAGTATGTTTGTCAGTGCGCGGCTTGGCTTGCAGAGCGTCCGTCCACGATAATACATTGCAGCCGACGACCCACCGTCGATGCCGATTGCATCGAGGCATCGCAAATTTCTCATTATGACCGCGAGCTCGTGCGGTGTTGTGCCCTTTCGGGTGGTAACAAGTATAAGTCGGTTGATATCGGTGATGCCGATTGCAGTTCTGCGCGCGCGGCCAAACACATGCGAATCTTTGAAGCGCTCATTTGCCGGGTTTACGACAATCTTGCCGTCCTTTAGCAGCATAAACCCGCCTGAGAGCACCGTCTTAAACGATGACCAGTCGATATGTTTTCCCCATTCGGCCGAGGCGACGCATGCCTTGTTGTCCGGCGTGACGCACAGTCCCGAGCCTAAGCCGCCGAAGTAGACGTATCGCCCATCGCGCACTATGTCGCCAGTAGGGAGCAGAGTTTTTGTATCGAAAAATGTCCCGTTGATCGCAGCAGTCGGACTTGTGCGGCGCACAAATGAACTCCAGCTTTCTGATGTTCCGATGCCGCTCGATGCCATCGCCACGTCCACCCGCGCCCGCGGGTCATTTAAATTGACATAGATGCAGTCAACTTTTATTCCACCCACAATCTCGACTCTGTGAACCACAGCTTTGCCGGTGAATGATGCCGCGAGCTTGACATCAAATTGCGGCTGTGTGGACATACTCGTGATTTTAGTGTCTAAAGGCTCACCGGACGGCGACACAATTGGCTCCGCATTTGCCGCCGCTGCGCATAGTACAAAGAAATATATAAGCAATGCAAGCGCAACGAATCGGGTGGGGGATTTGTGCGGAGATGATAGCTGTCTCATTAGAAGATTTCCTTATTGCAAGTGCATTAGTGTCTAAAGGCTAACATCATACATTAGCGCTTGTCAATTTTATGAAGCGTAAGATTGCGCCTACATCAGCGTGTCGAATGCCTCACGGTCTAACAATTACTCGCGTATCTGGCCTCGCTCGGTATCTTTATTTATTTTCTCATATTAGGCGGCCAGTATATGTTGCGCTAAATGTTAACGGTTCACCTAGAAGAATTACATAATATAATATTGACTCTTGTTTGTCTGTTGGTGGATAATTGCGAAATAAAAACGAGCGGCTGTTAGCACATGGAGGCATGGCCGCTTTATCAATCTTTTGGGCAGATTACGGGGAGTGGTTTGGGTGAAAAATCATTTACATCTTACTGGAATTCGCTTATTGACAAGTAAGCGATTAATATGTCTGATAGTCGCCATAGTCGTCATTGTTGCAGTAGTTACGGCTTATCAGGAATGGGCGACGAATACGATCATTCATCTTCCCGATCGCCCACTAAAGCGGCAGGAGGTAGGAGTGATCTGCAAATCGCTATTTAGGCAAGTGGCAAAACATCGTCATGTTGATCCAAAAACCTTTAGGTTGGTGTATGTTAGACACTACAAGGTCGGGTACATGAAACATGACATTTGGGAGTTTTACTTTTTCAGCAGGCTGTATCCTGACGATGTCTACAAAATGTACTGGATGGAAGAAAATCGAACATGCGATGATGACACTATAGGGCGACAGAAGTTCCTGGACTATTATGGGAGTGAATTGAAAGCAGCGGACAGAGCTTATATCCGTTGATTTGTTTCGATGGATGGGGACGATAGGCGCATAGATAAGTGTGGATGGTTCTAGGCTGATTTCCGTCTCCAGACCATCCCGCCCATTCCGCCGACGCCGACGAGCAGAGCGAGGATGGAGGAGGGTTCGGGGACTGGATCCACATATGATATAAAGAACAAATCGGATCCTTGGTTGATCTCCCACTCACCAGATGCTGACTTGGAAAAAAGGCTGCCAAACTCGTAATACGGCCAAAAGTAGGAACTGGCTCCTCCTATCTCACATTTGGCTGGGGTACCTTTAGGCTGTTGAGTAATTCCTAGCTCAATAGCGAGCCGCTGTCCGTATGTAACGGCTAGTGGATTTGCGAGGTTTATATCTACCGAAATGGGATCATTCGTGGAAATGGGTATAGTTGTTATGCCCGAGGCTAACACTTCATTCGACGGTCTTCCATCAGATAAAGTGCTGACTAACGTCCAACTCAGTTGTGGCGTCGCTAAATAAGACACCCATACCGGGAATTCAATTTTAGACAAGTTGCCATTCATTTCCACCACAAATGTCTGGCCTTGATGTACATCAGAAATCGTATCTATATCCCCGACTACTGCCCACAGTGATGTGCGTTCGTCAGGCGAGTAGAAGTATTGATCCACTACTGGACTAGCAAGAGCGCTTGAGCTTCCTATTGCACAAGTCATCACGATCAAGAGTATCAACAGTGTTTTAGGCATTTACCCCTCCATCAACTGGCGTTGATAGATCAAAAAAGCCAGAATAGTGAAGACCTAGCATTTCAGTTGCTCCCGAAAATTCGGGGCTTCATTTGCATTATATCACATAACAATCAGGCATAGAGTGGGGCGTACAACAAAAAAGCCGACCCAAACGGATCGGCTTTCAATTTCATGGGAGCGGGGACCCTCTCCA
>JAEWSK010000035.1 GCA_023398345.1 Armatimonadota bacterium
AGGCTGGATTCAGATTAGCAAGTCGTAGTTTGGTATTGTCACATTCGACTTACGACAAAAAAAACGACCCCGCGTTTGCTCGCAGGGCCGTTTTTTCTATTCACTTTTTCATTTTGTAATTTTAAAAACGGCTTTTTAAGTATTCTCGCGTCCAATATGGGGGGCATGAGATAGGAGGCGGTGGACGCGCCGTCACGATTTGTATTGATAACATTATGGTTTGAATGGTAGGCTTGCAATAGGGCGGCTGGGGTTATACAATGCAGACGGACGGATTTTTCTCTTTGCAGCGAGAATTAAAGTGAGGTTGAACTCTGCGAATACTCGGAATAGACCCAGGCACGGCGACAGTCGGCATTGGTGTAGTGGACAAGTTTGCAGCCACACCAGTTATAGTGCATTACGGCACGATTAGGACAAGCCCCAAACAATCGGCTCCGGATCGGCTGCTTGTGCTGCACGATCAACTTAACTTGATCATAGACAAGTATTTGCCCGATGTAATCGTGATGGAGCAACTTTTTTTTGCAAAGAATCAGACTACGGCAATTGCAGTCGGCAAGGCGTGCGGCGTGCTGCAACTCGTCGCTGCAAAGAGGGGAGTTCCGGTTATCGAATACACTCCGCCCGAAGTGAAGCAGGCGGTAGTAGGTTACGGCAACGCCGAAAAGAAGCAGGTTCAGTATATGATCCAGCGCATTCTCGGCCTTGATGAAATCCCAAAGCCCGATGATGCTGCTGATGCGCTCGCCCTTTGTGTGTGTCATGCGCATGCGGAGAAATTATTGAACATAGAGGGTAAGCAATGAGTAATATCCAACCACTTGTAGGCATAACCGGCGGCCTTGGGGCCGAGTGGTCGAAAACAGGCGTTTCACATAGTTCGTATGCGGCTTCGGTTGGAAAAGCAGGTGCTCGAACCGTTCCGTTGGGCCATGGCAGACATGGTCGGTTTGACGAGTGCGATGGGCTGTGCGTCACTGGCGGCTGTGATATTCACCCGAAGTATATGAAGCCTCTACCGGGCGACGAGGGCCTTGCCCCCGATGAAATAATCGCCAAGTATAATATCAAAACCGAGCGTATGCGCGATGAAATCGAACTGCGATTTGTTCGTGAAGCGATTGCGCAGGGAAAGCCGGTTCTTGGCGTCTGTCGCGGGTTTCAAGTGCTAAATGTCGCTGTGGGCGGCTATTTGATAGGTGATATTTCAAAATGGATTCCCAAGGCGCTTGTTCATACCAGTCATGAAGGCGTTAGCGCGTCGCATGAGATTAAAATAGAACCCAATACTGTCATCGGGCGCAGCTACGGCGCAACCAGGATTGTAACAAATAGTCGTCACCACCAAGGTCTGACATCCGAGTTTGTGTCATGCAAATTTAAGATCACTGCGATGGCTCCGGACGGCGTCGTCGAGGCAGTCGAGATGAAAGATGTGCCGTTTGTTGTCGGAGTGCAATGGCATCCGGAAAAGCAAGCAGATGAATATATAAACTCAATTTCCGGCCCACTCTTTGAAGCGTTTGTTGAAGCATGCGCTGCGTATAGGCGCTCGCGATGAAAGCTGTTATCCTTGCGGCGGGCAAAGGCACGCGTATGGGTTCACTTACTCGCGATGTCCCAAAACCAATGATTCCGGTGTTGGGTAAGCCTGTAGTCGAGCATGTAATGTGTCGGATGATGGCGGCGGGCGTGACTGATTTTGTGCTTGTCACAAAGTATCTCGCCGACCAAATAAAAGATTATTTTGGCGATGGTGGCAGCCTTGGTGCGCGCATAGATTATGTCGAGCAAATTGACAGCTACGGAACCGGTGCGGCGCTCCTCTCTGCAAATGAGCTTGCGCGTGGCGAGGCATTTGTGATGACCTTTGCCGATGTAATTGCATCAACGAAAACCTATGCCGAGGCGATTAGCGTTTTTCATGAGAAGGGTGGGGCGGGAGTCGTCACAGTCAACTATGTCGACGATCCGCACACAGGAGCATCAGTCGCGCTTGACGCAAATGGACGGATCGAGCAAATTATCGAGAAGCCTCCAAAGGGTCAATCTACGTCTAATTGGAACAGCTCCGGAATATTTGTCTTTTCGCCGGTTATATTTACCTACCTGCACCGCCTAAAACCTTCGTGGCGAAACGAGTATGAGCTTGCCGATGCGATGAATGCAATGATAGATGACGGCTTGGATATATATCCATCATATCTCGAAGGCGATTGGCTGGATGTTGGAAGTGCGGAGGCTTTGGCAGCGGCAGAGAAAATGCTTTCGGGCGTTTAGTCCGGCTCGGCAATTTTTGAAAACCATGTCTCAAACCATGCGCATGTGACGTCGGTCATCTCTTGAAAGTGATCTGGCGTATTGTCAAAAAGATGTCCCGCGCCATTTACAATATGAAGTTCCTTCTGACATGTTAGCGCTTCATAGATTTCCTTTGCTTCAGGTAATACAACAGTGTCTTCGCTGCCTTGCACAATGAGCGTCGGTGCTGTGATTATCGATGCGAACGGCAGTACATCGTAGTTGCGAGGCACTCGAAGCACCATCACTCCAATTCGCTCATCCTCTGCAGCAGCGCGAATTGCCACTGTTCCACCGGTAGACGAGCCGTTTACACCGATGAATCTTGTCTGAAAAAACGTCTGTGCGCCGATAAAGTCCAATGCGCTTGTGAGATCGTCAAACTGCTGATCCTTTGTGGATTGTTCAGCAATGCCGTCGCTTTCGCCGTGGCCGGTGAAGTCGAAAAGAAATGATGCAATCCCATCGTCGAGAAGTCTCTCGGCGATTCCGCGATTGCGAGGGCTGGCCTTATTGCTGCCGGTTCCATGCGCAAAGACAACTACATCATGCAGCGTCTCGTCCGGTGCAAGTATTGCCCCGGAAAGTTTGAGAGACCGCGACGTCTTAAATATGACTGCTTCTTCAATCATCCGGGCACCCCATATCGGCCTGCATCGGTGCAATTTTTTTACAGGTTAGCCGACCTAGCTTATCTATTATGCACATTGAACTGCAGATATAAACGTAGGTCGGGCTGCGCGGGCAAGAAATCATTGCATAAGCGTTGCGCGTCTGGTAGAATCTGTGTGCGACGTCATGGAGGTTTGTGCGGATGAAAGAGCAGTTGAAAGCGCTCTATGAGCTTCAAAAACTCGATTTACAGATTGCTGGGGTTAATGCTGCGCTTGCGGCTTTGAATGACGCACTAATCCTCAGGCAGAAGCACTCGTTGGCAAAAAAACAGGCCGATGCAGCTAATCAGGCTTTGCAGAACATCGAACTGGAGCTTAAAGACAGCGAATTGCAGCTTAAGTCAATTGACGAGAAGCGCGCGGCGACTGAAAAGAAGCTATATTCCGGCGGCATTATGAGTGCAAAGGAAGCCGCGAGCCTAGAGCACGAAGTCGAGCATTTGAAGGGCCGGCAGGGTGAGTTCGACGAGCGAGTGCTGGAGCTATATGAGACAGTCGAAACTCTGCGCGAAAAGTCTAAAAAGGCGAGTGCGCTTGTAGATGATTTTGATCGCAAGGTAAATGAGGCCGTCGCAAAAGAGGCCGTTGAGCGAGAACGGCTCAACTCGGAGATGGCGCAACTTGAGCCACTGCGCACAGAAGCTGCTGCAAAGATTGCCGATAAGCAACTTCTTAGCCGCTATGAATCAATACGCAAAAGGCAGGGCGCTGGTGTCGCCAGAATCATTGATCACAAGTGTGAGGGCTGTCACGTCACAGTGACTTCATTTACAACTCGCAATTTGTTTCAAGATAAGGGCGTTGAGTATTGTGAGAACTGCGGTCGCATACTGATGCTGGACGTAGAATGAAAAAAGCTATTATATATTCCGACGGAGCCTCTAAGGGCAATCCCGGCGATGCGGGTATCGGCATTGTAATATCAGACGAGGACGGAAACGTCGTTTGCGAAATCGCCGACTATGTGGGAAAGACCACAAACAATGTCGCCGAATACTGCGCGCTGATTCGTGGTTTGCGCGATGCTTACGAACTCGGCGCGGCACAAGTCGAAATACGAACAGACAGTGAGTTGCTCGCTCGTCAGCTCACGGGTGTTTACAAAGTCAAGTCAGCTAACTTAAAACCTCTGTTTGAAGAGGCGATTTCACTGCTGCGTTCGTTTGAGCATGTTTCAATCTCACATGTTTTCCGAGAGTTCAACAAGCGCGCCGACGAGCTTGCCAATGAGGGCGTCAAAAACTATAGAAACAATTCTGCTCTGCACGACAGAAAGCGCTCCGGCCCATTGTCTTCATCAAACAAAACAGATCAAGGCAATTTTAGCTTCTAAAGTGCTGCTGCCACAAGACTTATTTTATAAAGTTTAATAGCCCCCAAATGGGGGCTATTTTTGAAT
>JAEWSK010000022.1 GCA_023398345.1 Armatimonadota bacterium
CAGTACGACATATCGTGACTGTGCTGCGTGAAAACCGTAAATACACACAAATTCAGACGCCTACGAATCTTCGCGACGGCGACGTCGTGGTTACGATCGGTCGGCAGAACATGCAATCCGGATCAAAAGTCCGGGTAAGCAACAACAAGTAATGTGTTGGAGACTGTTATATGTGGCTAACTAACGTATCTATACGGCGGCCTATATTCATCACAATGTTCGTGCTGGCCCTGGTCGTGCTCGGCCTGGTTTCGCGATCGAAGATGCCGCAGGAATACAATCCAAAAATCGACATCCCATACGTAACCGTACAGACGACTTACGCCGGTGCAGGGCCGAACGAGATGGAAACACTCGTAAGTAAGCCTATAGAAAAAGCGGTCACGTCGGCTGGAAACCTTGAAAATGTTACATCTATCTCACAAGATGGCATTTCGCTGGTTGTCTTGGAATTTAAGCTGGAAACGAACTTGGAAGCAGCAGCAGCGGACGTAAGAGACAAAGTCTCATCGATTCGCCAACAGCTTCCAGATGATGTTGACGAGCCAAAAATAATGAAGCTCGACATCGCATCAATGCCGATTATGACTGTAGCTCTCGAAGGGCCGCTGTCACCAAAAGAAATGCGCATTCTTGCAGATGACATCGTAACAGAGCGATTGTCGAAAGTCGGCGGAGTGGCATCGGTCAATCCTTCAGGCGGCGACGAGCGCGAGGTTTCTGTATCGGTCGATAAAGATCGGCTCGATGCCTACGGCATAGGAATCGACAAAATTGTCTCTGCGATAAGAACGGCAAACTTAAATGTCCCCGCCGGTTCAATTAAAGAAGGCGCGAGAGACTATACAGTTAGAACCGTTGGCGAATATAAAACCGCCGCAGAAATCGCTGACACACGAATTTATCTGGAAGCAAAGTCAAATAGGCCCGCTTGCGTCGTGCGCATCGGGGACATTGCCGATATAAAGGACACTATTGCAGAACCCGACATGCTGACGCGATTAAATGGCAAATCAGCGGTTGTTTTCAGTATCCAAAAGCAGTCAGATGCTAATACGGTCGCTGTCGCGGACGGCATAAAGCGCGAACTGGCTGATATGCAGGATATATTGCCAACTGGCGTTCATCCTGTAATTGCAATAGACCAATCAACGTTCGTCAAAGACGCGCTAAACGATGTAAATCACAGCTTGCTCGAAGGCGTGCTTTTAGTCGTTTTAATTGTATTTCTTTTCCTGCACACGGCTAGGGCAACATTTATCGTAGCGCTGGCGATTCCGACGTCACTGATGGCCACGTTTATACCTATCAGCGGCTTTGGCTTCACCCAGAACCAGATGGTGCTGCTGGCGTTGTCTCTTGTCGTTGGAATTCTAGTAGACGACTCCATCGTCGTCTTGGAAAACATCGAACGTCACTTGCGATTGCGCGAACATCCCGCAGAGGCCGCCGTAAACGGTCGGTCGGAAATTGGATTGGCGGCAATAGCAATCACTATGGTTGACATGGTGGTCTTCTTGCCGATTGCGTTTATGGGCGGAATCGTAGGCCAGTTCTTCAGACAGTTCGGCGTGACGGTTGCAGTTGCAACGGCATTTTCGCTGTTTGTGTCATTTACTTTGACCCCTATGCTTGCATCGCGCTGGATGCGCAGCGAAAGCGACAAAGAGGCAACTGAGGAAGAAATTCACAAGCGCCTCAGAGAAGGTCGCGCTGGAATTAAAGACCGTATCGACATATTTGCCGGCAAGCTCTTTGACGTGCTGGAGCGATTTTTAGGAGGACTTGATCGCCGATATAGAGGCGTGCTCGAATGGGCGCTGCACAATCGGTTCTTGACTATTATAATCGGCTCCATGACGCTTTTGACGGTTTTTGTAACAATGTCGCCACTGCCGTCCGACGGGTCATCTGCGGCAGCAGCAAGCAAGATGATGTTACCTAGAGTCATCATTGCCCTGCTTTCGCTAATGCTGTGCGCAATTGCTATGGCGGTAGATCGCAAAAGCAAAAAAGTGGCAATTGTCTTTGGTCTTATGATGGCATTTGTCGCTCTAAAAATATACTTGCCGTTTGGATTTACTTTCTTTTCTCAAGTCGACCAGGGGCAGTTCTCAATTAGCATTCGCACCGCGCCGGGAACATCGCTTGTCCAAACTGATAAGGTCGCAAGGCAGGTAGAGGCAATTGTAAAAAGACTGCCTGAGATAAAACATGGCTACTATATGACAATGGTCGGCACCGGCTCCCAAAGCGGTATGAGCGGTTCCGAATCCGGGCCGCAGTACGCCGTTGTCAGCGTCAAGGTTATTGGCAAAAAGCACCGCACGCGCAGCATCGGAGAAATTGTGAACGATGTCGCGAGACAGACAGCGTCGATACCAGGCGCTGAGATGATAAGCGTCTCGGTCTCAAGTGGAATGGGTGGACCAGGCAACAACATCCAAAAAGAAGTCCAAGGTCAAAATATGGACGATATTATTGCAGAGGCAAATAAAGTCGCTGCAATGATGAGCAAAGTTCCGGGCGCGGTGGACGTAGATATATCCTACAAACCAAGCAGACCGGAACAACGGATAATCGTTGACCGGCTTAGAGCGGCAAACTTTGATATGACCGTTCAACAGGCGGCTACGGCCGCAAGAATCGCCATCAATGGAGATGACACGATAAAACTCAGAGATGCAGGCACGGAATATCCAATTAGAGTGCATTATCTGCAATCCGAGCGAAACAAGACGTCCGACGTGCAAAACGTCATAATCGGCATAAAGGATGGCGCGCCGATATATCTCAAGGACATCGCGCATGTCAAATTTGACAGCGCTCCTACAAAGATCGACAGAAAGAATCAGCAGCGCGTCGTATATGTCACTGCCAACGTAGCACAAGGTGCTCAGATGGGCAATGTCAACGCTGCAATTGAAAATGGCCTTAAAAAGATGGACCATTTGCCCGGTATCACAATTAAAACCGGCGGCTCGACTAAAATGATGAACGATAGCTTTGGTTATATGGTGTCGGCAATGATACTTGCAGTCGTGCTGGTCTATATGCTGATGGGTGCGCTTTTCGAGTCGTTCTTGACGCCGTTTGTTATCATGTTCTGCTTACCGCAGGCGTTAATTGGAGGTCTGTTGGCGCTGTTGGTCACAGGCAAACCAATGAGCATATCGGCTATGGTCGGTGTAATAATGCTAATGGGTCTTGTGACAAAGAACGCGATTTTGCTTATCGACTACACAAACACGCTTATGGAACGCGGCAGGAGTCGACATGAGGCTCTGCTGGAAGCAGGACCAACACGACTTCGACCGATTCTTATGACCACATTGGCAATGGTCGGCGGTATGCTTCCGACCGCACTGGCAATAACCGAAGGCTCTGAAACGCGCTCGCCAATGGCGATCTGTGTTATCGGCGGTTTGATTCTGTCAACGCTGCTGACTTTGATCGTTATACCGGTCACGTTCACGATAGTCGACGACTCATGGCAGTGGATCATTAGGCGCGTGTCGCCAAAGTCCGCAAAGTCTATCGCTGCAGGCGAAACGAGTCCTGTTGAGCCTTTGGAAGTAAAGTAATATCTATTACAAAACTCAATAAAGCGCAAACGGCATCTGTATACAAAAAAACAGATGCCGTTTTTTTAATTGCAATATCTCCTGATAATCTTCTCAATCATATTTATACAAACAGCGCTTGCCCGCTCCGGCCTGTTCCGGTTATCATGACATCGTAAACTTGCCAAGGAGAATGCTCACATCAAATTCGATATACTTGCAAAAGATAAACTCACTCGCGCAAGGCGCGGACGGCTGCACCTGAGATCGGGAACAGTCGAAACACCCGTATTCATGCCCGTCGGAACTCAAGGCACAGTCAAAGCAATGAGCCAGGAAGAGCTCGCTGCGATGGGCTTTCAAATCATACTGGGTAATACATACCATCTATATTTGAGACCCGGCACAGAGCTTATTACCCGCGCGGGCGGACTGCACAAATTCATCAACTGGGGCGGATCGATACTTACCGACAGCGGTGGATTTCAAGTATTCAGCCTGGAACATATACGAAAAATCGGCGAGGACGGCGTCGTATTTCGATCATATGTAGACGGCTCTTACCATGAGTTCACCCCCGAGCGCGTGATGGACATTCAAAAGGCGCTCGGATCCGACATCGCAATGGCGTTTGACGAGTGCGCCCCCTACCCATGCGAAAAAGACTATGCGATTCAGGCAATGAATCGCACACACGAGTGGGCAAAGCGCTCGCGGGACAGCGCTGATCCGGATCAGGCATTTTTCGGAATCGTGCAGGGAAGCGTATATGCCGACTTGCGCGCGCAGAGCGCAGAGTTTATCGCGTCGCTCGACACGGACGGCATCGCCATAGGCGGCGTATCTGTGGGCGAAGGCAAAGACCTGATGATGAATGCCGTCGAATGGAGCGTGCCGCATCTGCCGGAGAGCAAAGCGCGCTATCTGATGGGCGTCGGCACTCCCGAAGATTTGCTCGATGCCGTTATGCGCGGCATAGATATGTTCGACTGCGTTCTACCCACGCGCCTCGGCAGAAACGGATCGCTATACACAACCTACGGACGAATAAATATAAAAAACAATCGATTTATCGATGATCTCTCGCCCGTTGACCCGGAATGCGACTGCTGGGCATGCAAAAATTATTCGGCGGCATATCTGCGCCATCTCTATAAATGTGATGAGATACTTGCTTCGCGACTTGCTACGTTCCATAACTTGCACTTCTATGCAACGCTAATGCAAAGGATTCGGCAGGCAATTGAAGAGGGAAGGCTAACGGAGTATAGAAAAGAATTTCTTGCCAAGTATCGTAAGCATGCGGCGGCAGTGCATGATGATTTGACAAGAACGGAGAATAGTGATGGAGCAGGTCGTAGTTACGCTGGACACCGTTCGGCGCGACCCGAAGTGTAAAACATTCATAGAAGCAGCCAATGTGCAGATGGACGCGCTGGGATATACGGAGCATGGGTTTAGGCACGCAGGTATCGTCGCCGAAACTGCGCACGGCATAATTGCCAGCATGGGCCAAGGCGCTCGGCAAGCAGAACTCGCTGCAATATCGGGCTATCTGCACGACATCGGCAACGCCGTAAATCGACTTGGCCACCCGGACACTGCCGCCATTATGGCATTTACACTTCTTAATGAAATAGGCATGCCCGCGTCTGAAATCGCTCAGGTAATCGCCGCCATCGGCAACCATGAAGAAGAACTCGGCGCGCCCGTCAGCGCAATCAGCGCAGCACTGATTATTGCCGACAAGTCCGACGTCCATCACTCGCGAGTCCAAAATCAAAATCCACTCACGTTTGACATTCACGACCGCGTCAACTTCTCTGTGCAAAAATCGACGCTGCGCGTAGATACCGACAATAAGAGCATCAATTTGGAACTGACTACGGATGAGAAGTCGGCGTCGGTGATGGAGTATTTCGAAATATTTCTATCGCGAATGCTGATGTGCAGGCGAGCAGCGGATTTCTTCGGCTACAAGTTCAAGCTGATTATCAATGGAGTTGACATGTAGCAAAAAGTTGTCATACCGAGCCCGTCATAGACCCTAACTCATCTCGCGCTGATTCAAGATCATCTTTGACAACAATTCGCGAAAGCGACTGCAGACCAAGTAAATCTAGCACCCGCCGCACCGCCGGAGATATTGGCTTGACAATTGCCAGCACCCCACCCGCTTTGTTCATTTTCCGATAGGCGGATATTACTACCGCAACCCCAGCACTGTCTATATAACTTATGTCAGTGAGATCGATAATAAAAGCCTTGGGAGAGCGGGCAATCGTCGCATCCAACACCGACCGAAATTCATCAATATTGGACAAGTCAATCTCACCATCGGCTTTCACCACCGGCCACACGCCCTCAATAATCTCCATTGTCTCAACACTCATATCGGCTCCATCCCCGCTTTATTATTCTACTCGCTATGAATCGTACCGATATGTGGGCTTGGTTCAAACACAAAGGCTGCTTGAGAACAACGCGTCAACTAAGGGGAGTTTTTTAAAGTGTAAATCCTTAGGCCGGCTTATCCAAACCCAACGAGCACACCCAATTGGCCATTGCGCTGCGCGCGCAGGCAACTTTTAGTTCTTTGCGCAGTTTCTTCGAGTGCTTTTCAGTGATTTCGGGCAAGATGCCGAAGTTGGAGTTCATTGGCTGAAAATCTTTTATCGGGCAGTTAGCGATATAGTCCAACAGCGCGCCGATTACGGTTTGCTTGGGTGGAGTGACCGGATTTTCGCCCAGCGCGACTTTCGCGGCATTGATGCCCGCAATAATTCCAGATGCCGCCGACTCCATATACCCCTCGACGCCTGTGAGCTGACCTGCAAAAAACAAGCTTTTGTCGAGTTTTGTATGCAGCGTTGAGCTAAGCAAATTCGGCGAATCGATGTATGTATTGCGGTGCACTGCACCGTATCGCACGAACTCAGCGTTTTTTAAGCCGGGAATCATGCGAAAAACTCTGTCCTGCTCCGACGGCTTAAGCTGCGTCTGAAACCCGACGAGCCCGTATATGCTGCATTCTCCAATCGGAGAGGCATTTTCCTGCCGCAGTTGCACGACTGCATATGGCCTTGCGCCAGTATGCGGATCAGTCAGACCAACGGGTTTCATCGTGCCAAACGCAAGCGTGTCACGGCCTCTGCGCGCTATAACTTCAACAGGCAAACACCCTTCAAAATAGCGTGCGTCCTTTTCTTCTTCGAGGTGCAGATTTGCAATCTTGGCTTCGAGAAGCGCGTCGATAAACGCCTCATACTCCTCCCGATTCATCGGGCAGTTGATATACGCCGCCGCGCCTTTGTCATAGCGAGACTGCCGGAAGACTTTGCTTTCGTCAATGCTTTCGGCGTCGATGGAAGGCGCAATTGCGTCAAAAAAGTGCAAATGATTTGCCCCGGTGAGCTCACTAATGCTATTGCAGAGCGCGGGAGAAGTAAGTGGGCCGGTGGCAATTACACGCACATTATGAGATTTGGGTATGTCGGTAATCTCTTCGCGGACGACTTCGATAAGTGGGCTTGACTCAATGGTCTGTGTCACAACCCTTGCAAATGCCTCTCTGTCCACGCACAAGGCATCTCCGCCCGGAACCGCGACCAATGGGGCACATTCAAGTATTACAGATCCCAAAGCGCGCATCTCTTCTTTAAGTAAACCATGCGCAGTGGAAGCTGAGTTCGACTTTAGCGAACTTGAGCAGACTAATTCGGCGAGTTTATCGGATTGGTGCGCGGGAGTCATCACAATCGGGCGCATCTCATAAAGACGCACCCCTATGCCTCGCTTCGCTATTTGCGCAGCAGCCTCACATCCGGCCAAACCGCCGCCAATTACAACGCAATGCGGATTTTGGTTGTCGGAGTGCGGAATCACTCTTTCGTCGGCTCCTCGGCCTCGCCTTCGCCCTCACCCGGCTTCGCTTTGCCGCGCGTAGTCTCGTAGTCACAGTCGGCATTTGTGCATCTATAGCCAAACACACGGCCGCGGAATCGGCGCTCACCCAGTAGGCCATTGCACTTGGGGCAATGCTTGTTTGTGGGTTTGTCCCAAGTCACAAACGCGCAATCGGGATAGCGGCTGCATCCGTAGAAAATTTTGCCCTTGCGAGATTTCTTTTCAAGAACATCGCCTTCGCCACAGGTTGGGCACTTTACGTCTAAAGGCTTGGAAAGCGGCATCGCAGTCTTGCATTCCGGATAGCCGGCACAGCCCAAAAATTCGCCAAATCGCCCCTCGCGAATGAGCATCGGCTTGCCGCAGTTCGGACAAACTTGGTCGCTGACCTTAGGCTCAATTTTGACGCGTTCCATGTTCTCTTGGGCGGCGGCTAAATCTTTTTCAAACGGCCCGTAAAAGTCCGATAGGAGCTTCACCCAATCGAGTTGACCCTCCTCGACGGTGTCGAGCTTTGTTTCTACGCCAGCAGTGAACTGAACGTCCATTATGTCAGGAAAGTGCTTGACCAACTGGTCGGTCACAACAAAGCCAAGCTCGGTCGGGTGGAACTTCTTTTCAGTCAGCTCCACGTATTTTCTGTCTTGGATAGTCGATATAATCGCCGCATAAGTGCTTGGACGGCCTATGCCCTTTTCTTCCAATGCGCGCACAAGCGTCGCTTCGGTGTAGCGCGGGGGCGGCTCGGTAAAATGCTGATCGGGCGTTAGTTTGCGCAAATCGAGGCGCTGGCCCTCTGTAAACTCGGGCAGAGGAGGCATCTCCTCGTCTGCAACCACTGTCGTGTCGTCCTTGCCTTCTGTGTATACTTTCATAAAGCCATGAAACTTAACAGTAGAGCCTGTCGCGCGGAAAATCATGTCATTTGCGGCAATGTCGACGCTGACAACATCAAAAATTGCATGCTTCATTTGGCTTGCCAAGAATCTCTGCCATATAAGCTTATAGAGCTTATACTGGTCATTGCTGAGCAAGTTTTTGATCTCATCAGGGTGTCTTTGGACAGATGTCGGCCTTATCGCTTCATGCGCGTCTTGAGCGCCTTTTCGGGCAACTTGGCGCGGCTTATCGGGCGCATAAGACTCTCCAAAGCGATTCTTTATATATTCACTTGCCTCGACTTGAGCTTCTTTGGCTACACGAGTGGAGTCGGTTCGCATATATGTTATAAGACCGACATGGCCTTCGGAGCCGAGTTCGATACCCTCATATAGCTGCTGCGCAATCTGCATTGTGCGGCGCGCACCAAAACCAAGCTTGCGGGACGCCTCTTGCTGGAGGGTGCTGGTAATGAACGGCGGCGCGGGATTGCGGCGCTTCTCGCTCTTTCTTATGGCGTTTACAATATAATCCGCGCCCTCAAGAGCCTTTAACAGCGCATCAGCTTCAGCCTGATTGTGTATTTCAAGCTTTTCGCCGGCCTTGGAAAAAAACTTCGCGTCAAAGACGTGCTCCTTGTCGGTAGGAGTCAACGTTGCCACAATCGACCAATACTCTACCGGCACAAACACTTGAATCTCGCGCTCGCGCTCACAAATCAATCGAACAGCCACAGACTGCACTCTGCCTGCGCTGAGATTCTTTTTTATTTTGCGCCAGAGAAGCGGACTGAGCATGTACCCGACAAGTCTATCGAGCACCCTGCGCGCCTGCTGGGCATTGACGAGGTCATAATTAATATCATGGGCGTTCTTGAGAGCTTCTTTGACCGCCGATTCGGTGATCTCATTAAACTGAATACGCCGAGGCTCCTTTAAATTGAGCGTCTGGCCAAGATGCCATGCAATCGCCTCGCCCTCGCGGTCAGGGTCGGAAGCAAGATATACAACATCGGCCTTCGCTGCCGCAGTCTTGAGCTTCTTTATGACTTCTTTGCGTTCGGGAATAGAAATATACTGAGGCTTGAATTCGTTCTCAACATCGACGCCGAGCTTGCTCTTTGGAAGGTCTCGGACGTGACCCATACTGGCCTCAATATCATAACCCGGCCCCAGGAAGTTTTTCAGCGTCCTGGTCTTTGCAGGGGACTCTACTATAATAAGCGCTTTGGGCATGAATTACCTGTCCTTGAGTGGTTGTCGCACGGAACGTGATGATAGCATAAGCCACACGAGGTGTCAAACACGAACCGAACATGTGGTGATGGTTTAACATTGATGTGGTACAGATTACCAGTTAGCGGATAAGGGACTTTATGGTATTGGTTGTTTGTCAAGAACGTTCAATACTGGAGGTTCCTTACCCGCAATGCTAAGTATACGACAAATGGCGTTTTTTCGTCAGCGTGTAGTAAAGAGAGCAATAAAGACAAGCAACATAAGTGCAGTGGCTAGAGAGTTTCGAGTTAGCCGACAAAGTGTTTATCGCTGGATCTCCCGATGGGATGGAACATTAGGCTCACTGATGGATCGCTCTCACAAGCCTAAACGACACCCATCACAGCAGACACAAAATGAGATAGATTTGGTTTTGAGGGTTGCACGTCATAACAAGAAATTAGGGCTGGTTTGCCTATGGGTGCATCTCAAGATGGATTATGGTTACAAACGAACTGTTACTGCTCTCTACAAGCTTCTACGACGAGAGGGGATTATAGAGGCACCAAGGAAGAGAAAACTTCGAAAAAGCAAGCCTTATGAGCCTATTTTAATGCCTGGAGAGCGATTCCAGATAGATGTAAAACACGTGCCAAGGGAAACTTTGGTAGGCCAACTGGCGGGAAAGAAGCTTTATCAATACACAGCCATTGACGAGTGTACACGCTGGAGGCATATAGCCATCTTTGATGAATTATCGACTCATAACTCGATTGAGTTCCTCTACCAGGTGCTGGAAAGATTTCCATTTGAGATTTCTTGCATTCAAACGGATAACGGGGCAGAGTTCACAAGCCGATATCAAGGTGCAAAGCACCCATCGCCTTTTGAAGTAGAATTAGCTGACTTTGGTATTCGACACAAGCTTATCGCACCCGCCACGCCTCGGCACAATGGCAAGGTCGAGCGTTCACATCGAAGCGACCAGGA
>JAEWSK010000047.1 GCA_023398345.1 Armatimonadota bacterium
GTGTTAGTCTGTTCAGTCAACTTATTGCTCCCTTCTGAACTCAGTCTTCAGCATGCACGTGCTCGTGCAGTTCTTCATCGGATTTGAGATCGAGCCCTTTGCCAGTAGTTCTTCGGAGGTAGTCATCAATTGCGCCTCGCACGGCCTGTTCCGCCAGCACCGAGCAGTGCATTTTTACTTTGGGCAGCCCACCGAGCGCTTCAGCGACTGCATCGTTAGTCAGAGCCAGCGCCTCTTCAATAGTCTTACCCTTGATGAGATCTGTAGCCATGCTGCTGGTTGCAATTGCCGCCCCGCAGCCAAATGTCTTGAACTTAACGTCAGTTATAACGTTGTTCTCGACTTTGATATACATGTTCATGATGTCCCCGCAGACGGGGTTGCCGACTTTTCCGATGCCGTCGGCATTTTCAATTTCGCCGACATTGTGCGGGCTGGCGAAGTGTTCCATGACTTTGCTGCTGTAGCCCTGATTCATGATCTAACTCCTCTCGCCGCCATTATTCGGCGGCGATACGCTTGTTTTTTACTTTGTTGACCACGCAAAATGCGACATGTTCCATACCGCATCGAACGCAGGCACGGTCAACATTATCCTCGCTGCTCAAAGCAATTTTAAGAAAACTCTCAAGACCCTCGCGCAACTCTCGGCGCTGCGATTGCGGCATTTCATCAATAATGGCATTAAACCATTCCGACTTGCGCCGACGCATCTGCTTTACGGCATCACACCCAGGATCAGTCAACTCAATGCTCGTCAATCGCCTGTCATTTTCGTTCTCGCTTCGCGTCACCATGCCCTTCTTAACGAGTCGATCAACTAATTGACTTGCTCCGGATATGGTCATTTCCAATCCGCTTGCAATTTGGTGGACAGGCGACGGGCCATGCAAGTAGACATATTGCAGGCATTCCATCAATGCAGGCGTAATATCTGCGTCTGAGCACGTCTGCCTTTCAGTGGACTTGCCCATTGTCTCTATGAATATTTCTGCCAGTATCTCTGCATATTCCGATGAATCGCGCGATACTTGATGTCCGTCTGCGTCAGTCACTTAAGTTCCTTAATGAATAAGTTACTTTATTATACCATCCGATTGCGCTAAATGCCAGTTTTTGCATGTAATAAAAAAGCGCGCGTCAAGGTTAAGGAAGTTGGTCACAGTTTGTCCACTGCCCTTGCAGGGTACACCAGAAATAGGTGTCATCAGGATACCCGGGGCAAGGGAGGCGCGAGTGGGATGCACACAAGAGTGTTTATATATATGCTTGTTATGATTGCAGCCGTATCAGCCACATGTTTGGGGTCGTCGAATTGGCTGGCCACGGGCACTGTGACAAAAGTCGACGGGTATACGATTTACTTTCTGAGCAAGGACAACATCGTATTTCACGTTAACGCATCTGGGGCGGTGATGCTTTGTGACAGCAGGATTACCCAAGGAGCACTTCGGACGGGCGACAAGATAAGGGTGTATGGGACTCTCACCGGATCGAACAAGGTTCGTGCGGCAAGAATTCGCATGCTTACATCAGGCGGCTACCGAAATGCCGCGGCCGCTCCTTCTGCTGAAAAAGAGGTCAGGATAGTCGTAGAGAAGGAGTCGCCCGATTTAGCAGAGTCATGCGCAGAACCTGCTGTTTCAACAGCACAGCCGGACTTACAACCTGACGCGACACGACCGGCTGACATTAATTTGACCTATACTTGGCAGGGCAAGGGCTTGATTACTGATGTCGACTATGTTGGTCACCAAGTGAAAATCCGGACTTCTGACGGTCAGTTTACGATCAATACAAACAACGCGGTTATGATTCAGGGAACCGTGAGGGTGGGGCTGGGTCGGCTCAACAGAGGTGATACGCTCTGGGTAGCCGGCAACGAAGTGGCTCCAAATGTGGTTGATGGTGGAATGATTCGTGTGTTGCGAACATATACCGATGCGCAAAACTCAGTTCCGTCGCTGCCGGTCAGTGTCGTCGGTGTGATTCTCAATGTCGACTATCCCTCAAGGACGTTCAAGATGACCGGTAGAAGCACATGGGCGGTTGTGTCGTGCGACGACAACACAATCATCCAATTTCAAGACGTAAATAAGACTTTTCACGATCTAAAGCCAGGCACTAAGATCAACATGAGCGGGCATGGCAACCTTACGGATGGCTATTCAGCGCAGCGCGTTCAAATAATAGGATTTGCGCCGTAGGCTGCATATAATTTTGCATAACCCTGGGCTTCCTTCATTGTAGGAAGCCCAAAATTGTGTTTTTGCGCCTCAGCTTAATATTTGACATCATACTTTAGTAGTAGCATAATAACATCACCTCATAAATTATCAGGTGACGAATGAACTCGCTTACACTTCTCATAATCGCGCTGTGTGTATTTGCGCTTGCCTATCGCTACTATGGCGCATTTTTGGCGGCAAAGGTGGCGGTGTTGGACTCGACTCGAAAGACTCCCGCCTACGAGTACCGCGACGGCAAAGACTATCACCCGACCAATAAATTTATACTTTTTGGTCACCACTTCGCGGCAATTGCGGGCGCAGGGCCTTTAATAGGGCCGGTGCTAGCTGCGCAGTATGGTTACATGCCGGGTGCGCTATGGATATTGATTGGCTCAGTGTTTGCGGGGGCAGTGCAGGACTATATCATACTTTACGCCAGCGTTCGCAATCGCGGTGAGTCTATATCAAAGATAGCGCATCGCTATCTTGGGCCAGTGACCGGTTGGTGTACGGCATTTGCTGTGTTGTTTATAATTATTGTTGCTCTGGCGGGGCTTGCTAGCGCTGTTGTAAAGGCATTAGAGGGCAGTCCGTGGGGAGTTTTTGCCATTGGATGCAGCATACCAATTGCATTTCTTATGGGGCAGTGGCTATATAAAATAAGGCCGGGCAGAGTTGCCGAGGCGTCAGCCCTTGGCGTTGTGCTGCTATTGGCGGCTGTGTTCGCGGGCAATCCGATTTCGCACAGTTCCATCGCGCACTGGTTCAATTTGAGTGAAGACGCACTAAAGCTCGCACTGCCGACCTATGGCTTTATCGCGGCGGTGCTGCCTGTGTGGATGCTTTTATGCCCGCGCGATTACCTGTCTACTTACATGAAGCTCGGCACTGTCGGACTTTTGGCAATTGGTATATTTTTTGTTCATCCGATGCTGCTGATGCCTGCGACAACGAAGTTTATTGAGGGTGGGGGGCCAGTTGTGCCCGGTCCGGTATGGCCTTATGTGTGTTTAACTGTGGCATGCGGTGCGATTTCTGGTTTTCACACGTTGATCGGATCCGGAACGACACCAAAGATGATAAGCAATGAGCGCGACATATTGCCGATTGGCTATGGCGCAATGCTGGTCGAGGGGTTTGTCAGCCTACTGGCGCTTATTGCGGCATGCACGCTTCATCAAGGTGATTACTTTGCAATCAATGCAAATCCCGCGCTATTTCCAGACTTTGCAAATCACACTAAAGACTTGGCAATACTGACACGCGAGGTCGGCGAAAACACATTAGTTGGACGGACCGGTGGCGCGGTGACATTGGCGGTCGGCATGGCGAAAGTTTTTTCAGGGCTGCCGGGCATGAAGTCACTGATGTCATATTGGTACCACTTCGCAATTATGTTCGAGGCTCTGTTTATTCTCACTACGATTGACACCGGCACACGTGTCGCTCGTTTTATTTTGCAGGAAATGCTCTCACCGATATACAAACCGCTGGGTAAAGGGACATGGCTGCCGGGCGTGATTATTACGAGCTTTTTAGTGACATTCTTCTGGTATTATCTGCTCAAGGGCGGCACGATAAGCACGATCTGGCCCATGTTTGGCATAGCAAACCAACTTTTGAGTGTAATTGCGCTGGCAATCGGCACAACATGCATATTAAAGCGCGCTGCAAAAAGGGTCTATGCGTTAACGACATTTCTTCCGTTTGTATATATGGCTGTTACAGTGATGACCTCTGGTGTTCAGTATACAACACAGATGCTCCAGCCTGCGCCAAACGGTGACATTTTGAAGGCAAGCCTCACTATCATAATGATGGTGCTTGCTGTGATTATATCTTTTGACTGCATCACAAAGTGGGTTCGTATTTTAGGAGGCCATTCCGGCCCGGACGACGAACATAAGCCCGACCGCGACTTAATGCGACTCGCCGAAGGCACTGAAGTGGCTGAGTAAAGTGGCATCCCCCTCTTTTTGCAAAGAGGGGGATATTTGTTTTTTATCGACGCAAAAGCACCACGTAGCTATACGTCACGACTTTTTCAGCGCCTGGAGCCAGTTCGAGTTCCCATGTGATTTGTGAATTGGGATTCACTGCGTTTATCATCGCCGCAGACTTTTTCACATTCGCGCCGTCACTGGACTTTGTGACTTCACCAACAATGTCTTTATGAATTGTGAGCTTGACTTGGTTTGATTTGTAGTTATGAACAGTGAGTTTGCCTGCCACTGTGATTTTGTCAAAAACGCTGTCTCGAATCTTGACTTGCTCCCGCGATACTTCATCTTGATCGCTGGTTGTGCTTATGTCGGTTGCAACGGTCAGCTTGAGCGTGGTTTTGCCTTTTGAGGGGGTGTATTTCAGTATGTCTTGCGCGACCGGCATCGAACCATTGACTGCAAGCGCATATGCTGTTGTCCATGGCTGCGTTGTGTTGTTTTCCAACCGAAGCACGTGCCAGACCTGCTGCTGATTGTCTCTGACTTGTCCTGTCCGAATTCCATAGTAATCGATGCTCATGGTGTCTGATGCATTTAATTCGTATAAGTGCTCATATGGAACCTTGCAGGAAAATATGGTGTATTGTGCCCTTTCGCCCTTTTTGAGTGTGACATTCGGCCGTTTATATAGGTAAAGGTCTTCGTTCGACTCACCCTCCATCGGTTGCATACCGGCGGTGTTTATGTCCGGCTGCCATCCATATGAGTCCGCGGCAGCATTAGCCATCACTGAAAAATCGAACTTGCCGCGTTTTGCAGCACTTTCTATCGATTGCCCTTGTCCAAGTGCTTGTATAAACGAAGTCACGCTTTGTTGCAATGACATGGGGTTTAAAATATTTGCGGAAAGAAAGTTAGGGTATCCGACTACAAATGAGACCGTTGCGTCTTCAATGTCCTCTGCGTCATTTAACAATACCGCGCCCAGCGTGATATTCGCCATTTTGCCGTCGCTGATATTTATCAAATAGCTTGGAGACCATGTGATGCCTTTTTCTAAGTAGGCCATTGTGATCTCTGTTGATTTTGCCGATCCACTGACCTTGAGCTTTGAGCTGTCTTTTGTCAGTTTTGATTTTGTGACGCTATCGCCTGAAATCGTCAGTGACGTTATATTGCCCTTATCTATCGCTGTTTTTGATTGGTCGTTTGGATTTTGAATTATAACGACATGCTCACCGACAGATAGAATTTTGCCTGTCAAACAAGCGGGATTTTGGGTTTCACCTATTTTATATAACAAACTGGCGTCTTTTCCTACATTAAGCTCCAAAAGCTCCGCTATACTCTGGGCGTCACGTCCATTATCTTCTGTTTTACGATACGCCACGACTTCTTCGACACGCTCGAGCGGGTTAGTTGTGCCGATCCACAGAGTGCCCAGCGCAGCCGGAGGAAGTTCGTTCATATAGACCCATCCGTCCGAGGGTGTCGCATTGCCGGTGCGAAAAACAAATGCCAGTCCATTCTTGAAAGCAGCGACTGTTTTGACTTTCGTCTCCAGCACAGGCAATTTGTCAGCGTTTGTAGCAATTGGCAGCGCTAATGTGCATGCCAAAATTATTGCAAATAATGGACTTTTTTTCATTGCAGCTTTCCTCCATTGCGACCAAATGTGCTCTATATAGACTTTACTCAACGCGCCTATGGGCTTTATTCATCTGACTCTTTGTCAGATGTCTGCTCATGAGTGTGGTTTTTATCGTCGTTCATGAGGCGCGCTATTCTGCGCACTGCTAGAAATAGCGCAAACAAACCTATGGCAATCTCGAACGCAATTGTAAATTCCCTGGTCGTCATTGTGTAACCACCTGCTACCATTTTAACTAGATGTGTATGTTATACCTTCTGTTTTGAGTTAGAAGAACGGATTGTGCCGGTTTTCTTCACCGGCTGTAGTTGCTGGGCCGTGGCCAGGTAATAAAATCGTGCTGTCCGGCAGCGTAAGTATTTTGGATCGAATCGCCTCAAGCATTTGTGGATAACCACATGCCGGCCTGCCGATTGACCCGGCGAACAAAGTGTCTCCAACAAAGCAAATGCCGTTTAGAACATAGCACATCGAGCCTGGTGTATGGCCGGGAGTTGCGATTGCGGTTATTTTATGCCCATCGAATGCGACGATTGTGCAGTCTTCTATAATGCTGCATCTTGCATTGATTCCGTGCATTATTGTGCATCTGTCCACTGCTGAACACATCACTATCGCACTTGAATGCTTGCGTGTCAGTTCATGCAGGCCCATAATATGATCGGCATGGGAATGGGTGATAAGTATTATCTCTAAAATGAGTTTGTGCTTATTTAGATAATGCTCAATTTCATCGACTGCCCCACCGGGATCAACCACGATTCCACGGAATAATTCGGCACAACCAACGATATAGGCATTTTCTTTATAATTTCCGAAAGATGCAAATACTTGCTCGATGATCAATTGTTCGGACGAAAATTGCAATTGCGGCGGCGTCCATGATCTATCGGCGATCGGTGCAAGTTTGTGCGCATTCAGACCAAGAGCGTTTGCAAGTCGATTGATCGCATCGCATCCGGGTGTCAGTCGATATGCCTCAATTGCATTGATATCACGTTCGGGTAAGCTCGCTTTATCAGCGAGTTGCGATGCACTCAACCCTAAGCCCAGCCGTGCCTTTGAAATTATATCCCCGAATTCATCTTCAAGCTGCATGCATCGATTATACCCGATTGCTCGCC
>JAEWSK010000192.1 GCA_023398345.1 Armatimonadota bacterium
GGACTCATAAATTCCCCGCCTGATTGCCATGAATATAGATAAAAGTAGCTGTTGCCCCAACCAGGAATAAAGCCAATGCGCGAAATCGAGCCGTCCTTTCCACGCTTTGTGAGCTTGATTGCATATGCCTTAAGCTCGCTCCATGTGCGCGGAGGGCGAGTGAGTCCCGCTTCGGCAAATAAAGTTTTGTTATAGAAAAGAAATCGGTCGTCTGTGGAATTGGGGATAGCGTAGACCTTGCCTTTGTAGCAGGCTTCTTTCCAGCATGGTACGTAATAGTCCTCGGGACGGATGCCGTTGGGCTTATTGCGGTCGCGCTTGATGAGAGGGCCGAGATCCATAAATGTGTCGCGCGAGGCCCAGTCACCAATAGTGAATCTATCTTGATTTATAACATCGGGCGGAGTTTTGCCGACAATTGCAGTCATTAGCTTCTGCGGGTTCATTTGACCGGCGCCCATCGAGAGCACACTGACTTTGACGCCCGGATTGCGCCGCTCGAACTCGGCAATTTGCGCGCTTTGTCCCGCCATCGACTCGCTTGCCTGAAGCCCCCAAACGATGAGTTTTGTTATCGGTCGCGCACTCGCGGCACTAATTGCGCAAAAGGCGATCAGAGCAACAAGTGGGCAAAGTAATATGACTCGCTTCATTGCGGCAGTTCTCCCAATGAGTGGTTGATCTATTCTACCACAGCGTTAGAGTAATTGCTTTGGCAAATGCCGATGTTTTGGCATTTGCGCTTTCCCAATCTTAACCTTCACGTTATAATAGTAGTCTATAGATATACAATCCCCAGGAGAGGTGCACAGATGGCGGACAACCGGACACGATTGGATGGACTTTCGGCGGAGGAACTGTTCGGCTCAGGCAAGGGCATAGCCTATGACGACTTCATCGTGCTTCCTGGATACATTGACTTTCAGGCAAGTGAAGTTGACCTGGAGACAAACGTCACGCGCAACATTAAAATTAAACGACCAATTGTCAGTTCGCCTATGGATACAGTCACCGAGTGGAAAATGGCCGCTACGCTCGCACTTCTCGGCGGCATAGGCATCATTCATTACAACAACACCATCGAGGCTCAGGTCGAGCACGTCAAGAAAGTAAAGCGATTTGAAAACGGCTTTATTATGGACCCGGTGGTGCTCAGCCCTAAAAACACCGTTAGCGATGTTGATAGAATAAAAGCAGAGCATGGCTACTCGGGCATTCCAATAACCGAGGACGGCACGCTTGGATCGAAGCTCGTCGGCATTATCACAAATCGCGACATCGACTTTGAAAAAGACCGCTCTAGGCCGCTTTCAGAATTGATGACTACCGATCTTATCACTGCAAAAGAAGATGTCACTCTCCACGAAGCCAATCAGATAATCAAACAGTCAAAAAAAGGCAAACTGCCGGTGGTCGATGACCAGTTCAGGCTGGTTGCACTGCTGTCGCGCCGCGATCTTTTGAAAAACAAGGAGTTTCCAAACTCGTCAAAGAGCGCCGGAAAGCAGTTGCTGGCCGGAGCGGCTGTATCGACACGAGTCGAAGATCATGAGCGCGTGGAGGCGCTGGTGAATGCAGGCGCAGACATAATTTTAATCGACTCCGCACAGGGCTACTCCATATTTCAAATCGAAATGCTTCGATTCATCAAGCAGCATTGGCCGGATGTGGACGTAATCGCGGGAAACGTCGTCACATCGCAGCAGGCCGAGGCGCTCATAGAAGCCGGCGCGGATGCTTTGCGCATAGGCATGGGGCCTGGCTCGATATGTATTACACAGACAATGATGGCGGTCGGCAGACCGCAGGCATCGGCAGTGTATCACTGCGCAAGATATGCGAAAGAATTCGGCGTCCCGGTAATCGCAGACGGCGGCATTCAAGGCATCGGACACATTGCAAAGGCACTTTCGATAGGTGCGGGTGCTGTGATGGCGGGCTATCTGCTAGCTGGAACCAGCGAATCGCCGGGCGAATATTTCTACGAAAACGGCATGCGGGTCAAACGTTATCGAGGAATGGCAAGTGTCGAAGCGATGGGCGCGGGCGGCGGAAAGCGCTATTTAAGCGAGGATAATAAAGTCGTAGTGCCTCAGGGCGTATCGGGCACAGTGCTTGATCGCGGATCACTTGTGGACTATGTGCCGTATCTCATGAAGGGGCTTCAGCAGGGCTTGCAAGACATGGGCCACAATAGTGTGGATAAGCTCAGGCAGGCTCTATACTCCGGCAATTTGCGCTTCGAACACCGAACAGCGGCCGCACAGGCCGAAGGAACTGTTCATAGTTTGCACTCATACAACCCGCCAAAGTTTGGCAGAATTCGCGTAGATGGGTTCTAGTGTTTTTGCCAACAAGTAGCTTTTTCTGAAAATTCGGGGCAGGCGCATATTAGCCTGCCCCCGTCTATATTTTCGAGATGATTACAACTACTGCGGTGGAGGATTGATCTGTTGAGCGTTGATCGTCAGCGTTCCGGACGGAGTCAGCACACCGGTTCCGATCAGTTTGTAGACAGTAGTTGCATTATTGATGATCGCAGCAGGACTCGCTCCGGTTCGTATTAACAGATGTCCCTTTACTATTGGTGAATAGGCTTGATTGGCGTTGCGCCAACTAAGCACTGACGGGCTGCTTTCCAATATTGGATACTGGCCGGGCGGGTTAACCTGCACGAATGGATCAAACAGCCAGCCTTCCTGTGAGTTTGACGGACACATTGCAGCAAGTCCGTGTGCAAAGTTTGCTCCAGCCAGTGCTGCTGAGGGAGCTTCGCTGCAGTCCGTTATCAAATTGCGTACGACTTCGACTTTCTTTGTAATAAAGTTTTGCGTAAAAGCATTGAAGTAAGGAAGCATCGCTGTCTTTTTTATCGCATTGAAACTAACCAACTGCGGTATCGTATAAGTCGGTCCTGCTATGCTGAGCGGCCCGACAATCAATACCGGGTAGTCAACCACAATATTTGTCGGCGTCACGGTGACTCCGCTTGCAGGAATTCCTTTTGGATCGCCAACCGCATCGTTTGTTATTGCTCTCGGCGTCACTCCCGCATTCCACTTTATGTAGTATACTCGCCATAGACCGGAGTAAGCGTTCGAGGCCCCTGTGGGAACTATCGAAAAGACTGGCCCCTGTTGGAAGTTTTGCACCACATATAGAGGCTGTGCGACTGTCGGTATGGCGCTAGACAATTTAGATGCAAGCGTCAGATTTTGTGCTTGGGCAGTTTTGATATCGTTCGTTGTCGTGCATGTGAACCAGACCAATTGATCGTCGTACCAGCCCTGCGACAGCGGTAAATCGACGAAGCCGTCCGGGTTTGGTAGGACTGCCGCCGCAGGACTAAGGCAAACGATGCCTACGAGCACAGTGAGAACTGCAAGAAATACGAATTTGCTGTAACGTTCCATTCTGCTCCTCCAGCTTGGATTGATTTGCGGGCGCACACTGTATTTACAGCATGTGACACCAGGCTTGTGTGTACCCAAACAAATCGCATGCAAAAACATGTGCACGTCTTGAATGTAGCGATTGCGTCAAAGTGTGTGCTTGCTTTTGCAATGCCCGCACACAGCAGGAGGAGTTTGTTGCATTGAAAAAAATAGACTTAATGCGCGCTAATCTTCGTCGTCAGGGCCTAATGGATCGATGTCTTGCGATGAGTAGCTGAATGAACTCAGTTCTTCTGCTCTATACATCGTCACAAGCAGATCCTCGCGCTCAAAGCTTGGAAGATAGCTCGATACAATATCTTCATCAATTGTTTCGAGCAGATCCTCTTCTTCTTTTACCGACAAATCGACCTCAAGCAGCACCGCGGCATGTACTGTATCGTGCGCATAATGGAGGTGAAGCTGGCCGACTCGCGTTTCGCCGTCCCAAATGACGTATATTTCCGACGCCACCGTGCGCACGTTGCGTGACAATTTGAACTGGCCTCTGGCGTTGTCTTCCAAGCTAATCCTCCGTGTGAAAGCAGATTTAGATAGTATCCCACTTTTACAATCGAAGGTCAAACTCTATATAATCATAATAATAGGCTGGGCTTGTACAGCGCCACCTATTGGGAGCATGAATGAAAAATCTTCAAGACCCACCGCAGAGGCAACACCAAGTTAATGGTCGCGTAACAGACTGGAAACATGTCTGCTGCAAAATGGAATTGTATTCACTGGGAAAGGGGCAGATCAATGGATAACGAAAGAGATTCAGTCACCTCAATATTTGGCTCCAATGTATTTAATGAAGCCACTATGCGAGAGAGACTGCCAAAGGATGTTTATAAGCAAATAAAGGCAACAATCGACTATGGCGAGCCACTCGATCACTCTATAGCCGGAGTTGTGGCAAATGCAATGAAGGACTGGGCCATAGAAAAGGGTGTTACGCACTTCTGCCATTGGTTCCAGCCGATGACCGGTGTTACAGCCGAAAAGCATGACTCATTCATATCCCCGACCGGCGATGGCCGTACGCTTATGGAATTTTCAGCAAAAGAGCTGATACAGGGCGAACCGGATGCTTCCAGTTTTCCGTCCGGCGGTTTGAGGGCAACCTTTGAGGCACGAGGATATACGGCATGGGACTGCACTTCCCCCGTGTTTGTCAAAGATGACGGCGCGGCCGTAACATTGTATATCCCCAGCGTGTTTTGTTCGTATACGAGTGAAGCGCTGGACAAGAAAACGCCGCTGCTTCGGTCAATGGATGCCCTGAATAAGCAGGCGCTGCGTGTTTTGCGATCTCTCGGCAACACCACTACGCGCAGGGTCGTATCAACACTCGGCGCTGAGCAGGAGTATTTCTTAATTGATGCCGAGTTTATTCGCAAGCGAATGGACGTTGTGCTCACAGGTCGAACGCTCTTTGGGTCATCGTCGCCCAAAGGCCAGGAGATGGAAGACCACTACTTTGGGGCCATCCACCCGAGGATTGCGGCCTTTATGGACGAGCTGAATACAGAACTCTGGAAACTCGGCGTAACTGCAAAGACACAGCACAACGAGGTAGCGCCTGCACAGTATGAAATGGCGCCCGTGTTTGCAACTGTCAATGTTGCCACCGATCACAATCAGCTCACGATGGAGTGCATGCAAAATGTTGCAATGCGACATGGCTTTGCTTGTCTGCTGCATGAAAAACCATTTGCCGGCGTGAACGGCAGTGGAAAGCACAACAACTGGAGTCTGTCGACCGACGAAGGCGCTAACTTGCTCGATCCAGGCAAAACTCCGCACGAAAACATGCAGTTTTTGGTGTTTTTGTGCTCAGTGATAAAGGCCGTTGACGAATATTCTGAAATACTTAGAGCATCTGCTGCAAGCGCTGGAAATGACCATCGTTTAGGTGCAAATGAAGCGCCGCCGGCGATTGTGTCGATCTTCCTCGGTGATCTTATTAGCGATATGCTCGATCGACTCTGTGGCGGATCGGGTTCTGGGGCAGTTAAAGAAGGCGGCGACTTGCAACTCGGCGTCAGCACGCTGCCACCTATACCGAGCGATGCAACCGACAGAAACAGAACTTCGCCTTTCGCGTTTACAGGAAATAAGTTCGAGTTCAGAATGGTCGGTTCAAGCCAGTCAACGGCAGGCCCATGCTTCGTGCTCAACACTATAGTTGCCGACGTGCTTGCCGATATCGCAGACCAGCTTGAAGAAGCCGACGATGTGACGGCGAAGGTGCAGGATGTTTTAAAGAAGATTGTAACCGAGCATCGCAAGATCATCTTCAATGGCGACAACTACACCGACGAGTGGGTTATCGAAGCTGAGAAGCGCGGACTGCCCAATGCCCACAACACTATCGACGCTCTTGATTGCATGGGAAGCGACAAAGTAAAGGCGCTGTTCTCAAAGCACGGCGTGCTTACAGCAGAAGAGCTTCATGCGAGACATGAAATATTGCTTGAGCGCTACAGCAAAGAGATCAACATCGAAGCGCTTACCACAATCGACATTGCAAACCGCCAGATTCTGCCCGCAGTCTTGGCCTATTCCGGCAAGCTGCTCGATTCCATTGCCAAGGCAAAAGAATCAGGTGTGACGGCTCCTGCTCACACTAAGGCATATGAAGAAGTGTCCGCACTGG
>JAEWSK010000223.1 GCA_023398345.1 Armatimonadota bacterium
TTCTTGAAGCTTTATAAACTCATCTGCCCAGGCGTTTACAACATCGACGGCAGTGTTCGGATTCGGCATTCGCACGGTTATTCCAATCATATCCGTGCCGATTCCACTTTCTGCATTATAGATCCTATCGCAACTCACGGCGCGCATAAGTGACTCGGGGCTGATATGGACGCGAGTCGAAACTTTTTCGGCGATATTGCGGCTCATTGCAAGCACGACCAGATTCGCCACCCTACTGTCACGCGAACTCGCCGCCACATCCGACACTCCCACAACCGAGTCGGTCTGCGGCTGCAAATTCTGACGTATGACTGACTCCGACGGCAGCAGTGTCGAAGTCGCTACGTAGTATTTGGGCAAAAACAAACTGACAATAATTGCTCCAGCCACCGCCACTAACACACACAGTGCCACCAAATATTTATGTCTTCTCGCCGCATTGTATACGCGCCAGACGTCCATGCTAAGTCCTCGTCTCAAATATTAGGTGGTTCCGGGCGGCAATTGTCACCCGGAACCAGGGATGCAACCTACGCCGCGACAAGCTTACGTCTCAGCGTCGGCAATGCCAGCAGTGCTCCCGATCCAGCCAGGATAAGTGTGCTGGCGTCCGGTATCGGCTCCTCGCAGGGGCCCGCGCCATCCTGCGCCCAGAACGAACCGGTCGGCCTTACCACCAGAACGGCAAAGCTCAGGTCAGTAGGCAGCGAACCTCCGGTCCACTGGATAGTAAAGCCGTTCTTTGAACTCGACGGTGCAATGTTAAAGATGCTGGATGTTGTTACAAACGCATCTCGAACATCTCCAAACGTCGGGCCAAGAGAACTAACAGGGCCTTCCCATCCGGTAGACATCCATCCCAACGGAGGAACTCCCTCGATAACGGGAACCACCCCACTGAGAGTAACCGTAGGGTACACTGCAAATCCACCGATCTTTTGTCCAATGCCGGTCTGATCGTTGTACACGGTAAACGCATACACGTTCGTACCCGCATTGAAGGTGTACTCTACGTGCCCGTAGTCATTCGCTATGGAGAGGTCGTCCCACACAGGGGCGGGGTCGGGATTCGCCATAGCGCCCCCAGCGCAAAGTGCCAGGCTACAGGCAACAGCCAGCACAAGATATTTTGTTTTTATAGGCACCAAGTTCACCTCCTTAAATAGTGCTGGTTCAGTTAGTCGTAAAACGAGGCCGAGAAAAACGGCTCTCCAGTAGTCATCTCCTCTATCTCACGAGGAGCACGCCACCGTCCTGATAGGCTCGGGCAACGTGAAATCCATAAGCTGCTTGCTTTTGGGTAAGCAGCTTCGTCAATGCCACCGAGTTCACAGAAGCAAACGAAGCGGCATAACGAGAGAGAAACACCGCGTCCACCCGGCCAAGTTTTCCCTCCATAGAAGCGAGTTGCCTGGGGTCGAAGGGAAACCAGACGGCTGTCCTGCGGCCGTACCACGCCAATGCCCATGGGCAATCCGTAGCGATGATCGCGTCTTTGGCAACAACTTCGTTGATGTCTGCGAACAGCGCGGGAATACCCACAGGAGCAGGCGTGACGTTGCGAGCTAGCGCTGAACAAGTTGGCAGCGCCGCAAATATTACAATCGCCGCGACCAATGCGGTCGAGCGAAGCGATGATCCTGTCAATCGACTTGATAAACTAACCATGCAACTGGCGGCGAAAACGACAACAATAGGAACCAGCCCGATCAAATGCATAGCCGCCTGATCGCCAATAGCAACACCCATAGTCAAGATAAAAATACAAGCAACTATCAGCTTTCTAAAAGTAAGAATGCGTTTATCCTTAAACTTTGCGAAAAGCGCCAACGCAAAAAACGGAAATACATATAACCCCGCTTGCTGGGGCCATTGATAGTGAAGCTGCAGCACTCCATCGAGCGCCTTGGATGCAAGCAGCGGCACATGCGTTATTGCAAATCCCAGCGGCGACGGCAGATCGCCGTATATTCTATGAGCGGTGTATGTCGGGTATAATCTTGTGTTCATCAACACGTCGTATTGGGACACAGTAAAAAACGGACTCCCGACAGCAAAGAAATTGCGCACCATCCACGGCGACACTACCAACAGAGCGCTTGCAGCAAACAATGCAACAGCCAAGCCTTTGCGCTTGTCACATGCAAACCAAACATAGATCAGCAACGCGGGCGTAAGAAATGCAAGGCCGTAGTGCGTCAAACATCCGAGGCCAAAGACAACCCCAGCTTTGGCATAGTTGCGAGGCCCGCGCTCACCGGGAACTGTCAACACATACAACAACCAGATTGTCATAAACGCCGCCATCATCGCCGACGAGCCGCTCAAAGCGAGCTTGTCCACCTCGAATTGCGTAGAAAACAGTGCCGCTGCAACTGATGCCACCCCCAAAGAAAACATCCTGCGCGCCGTCAGAAACACCATCAGTGTAGTAAGCGCCAAAAAGCCAAGTGACGTCGCAATTACGGTTGAGTCTTTAGCCCCAAATGCACCGAACATCAACGCAAGCATTACAGGATAAAGCGGAGGGTTTGTAACATCAGGTGTGGGCACATGTGAGTTCGTAGCATACAGAGACAGCGGCGTAATCTGATTTGTGACAAACCCTCTGGACTCGGCAATATTACGTGCAATTTGTGCCTCATCCATCGCGCCGGGATATTGCAACTGTCCAAAGCCCAGCGCTGCCCGAAGCGCGATTATAAGCACCAATGGCGCGAACGCAACCACGATTAAAAGTAATTTGCGCGTCGCGCTGTCCATACGCTCCTGAGCGTTTTCAAGAGGGCGCGATTTTATCAACACTTCAGCCATCGCTGCGCCTCCTGTTTTGCATTCGACTCTCGCCTGTCTTTAGTCGAAGTAGCCCTTTCAACACGCTTGCACACTTCTTTAAGCGCAGTGACGGCAAGTTCGCAAATTGCCTGCGAAGCAAGCGGCTTATCTGGGTCAATCGGGCCGATAACGCGCACTGCAGCCCCTTTGGGGCCAAGTCCACGAACTCGACACAACAGCATCCCGGCATTTAGGCCGAGCAAATCGGTCGGATTGCCGTTTGGGCCGATGAACGTGTACAGCGCAACTTTTGACATATCGTCTTTGTGCAATATCAACGCATGGAACGGAACCATAGAGCCATCGGGCATCGTAAGCAAAACCACATGGCGAGCCATAATATCTATTCCTGCTCCGGCTAAACAAGAATCGGGCAGATGAAATGTGCGCTTGCGATGACCGTAGAGCACAAGCAAATCGGCAACTTGACCGTCGTGTTCATAAGTGCGCCACTGAATCGCGTCGTCAGCGAGTATGCGATGAACGACGGCGTCGGCTTTTATATCGCTGACGTAATGCCAGTCGCCGATTTTTGCAGGCAGCGGCGCTGGATTAAATATAATCCTTGAGCCGCGCTCGTCAGCGCGAGACCACATATTGAACGCCCCTGCTCCCATCAAAAGCATGAGCGCGGTTATGTAGCACACTTTTTTTCGCACCACGTGTTTTCAAACCGCCTTTTCAGCAATATAACGACGCTGAGAGCAATTACAAATACAATCGGCCCACTGATGTCATGAAACTGCATTACATCGTCTTGGAGAGCATCGATATTGGCTACGACAATAACAATCATCACTCTTAAAACATTGGCCGCAAATGCCAGTGGCACTGCCGCCAGAAAAATAACGGCGCGCGCTGCGTTTGACGCCCGAGCAAGATACGCCAAAACCGATGAAAAGGCCGTCAAACAGTTGATCGCCCGAATGCCGCTGCATGGCAAATCCACTTCAAACGTAAGCCCATTCGCTATAAGCATCACGCCATGACTCTCGCAATCCAATCCAAATAGCCCGCAAATCATCGACGCGTATAAACAAGAAGCCCTTTGCAGCGGTGCTCCGATTTTTTCTATAAAAAAGTCGGGCGGCGGGGTCATAAACATCAAAAACACTATCGGAAACGCCACCTCTCGCAGCATCCGCCAGCCAGCAAATGTCCAAACCAAACCCGCAACCACAAACACCATCGAAAGTCCGGCAATAAACGTAACATCCGCCCACTTGCTGAATGCAAAGACTACAACTCCAAATGCAAGCAGCACATTGCCAACCGGTGCAGGTTCAATTGGTGTTACTGAAAGTGTCGCACGCTTGGCATAGACAATCGCGAGCGCGACTGGGATCACAACAATCCCATGAGCATAGTTGCCGTCGCTGATCCAGCTCAAAAAAAGCTCTCTCATTGTGCCTGCATATAGCCAGACAGTTGCGGCGGCGATCAATATTGCTGGAATGAATCTCAATAAGGTCTTAATACGCATTTGCTTGGTTGGCCCGCCGGGGACGCGCGAAAGTTACGACATCGACTCCCGCGCTAATGGAAGTAATATAAAGACAGGCATTCAATTCCCCAGGCTCTCTGGCATATTACCCATAAGAAGCAGGCATAAACGACTACCTAACAGACATTTTTAAAATTACGTAACTAACTGTGGCTTAATAAAGACTGTTGAGGCGTAATTGATGACACTAATGCAGAGTTAAGCAACGCTGGGCTACAAAGTGCGAAAGCTCAACCGCTCTACAGAGCGAAGTACTTCGCATATAAACGCGACGAGGAAAATGCATTTGAGGGCGAATAAGTGTTGATTGTTAACTGAACGTCTGTATCGTATAGAGCTCTTTATCGCATTTTCGGGATGGGGTTATCCCGAAAAACTAAAAAGCGAATGGCCTTTCACAGCATCAAATCGCGCTCTACAACTTCTTCTATGACGACATCCGGTTTTTCTTTATCAATGACATTCGCATCATATCTGCTCCAGATGTAGACGCCCTGTCGGAAGTGTCCAGCCAAGTGGGGAATTGTCTCCGTGGCGAATGAATCGCGGAACATCACCAACTTGCCAATATGCGCGTCTGAATTGATGCTGCGCAATTCGTCAATTCGTGTACGTGGTGATTTGACATCAGCCCCGTTAGCTGCTTTGAAACGTGTTGATTCATGTATTTCTTGAATAGTCTGCACTTGCTCTTTTAACTGCAGCCCGGTAAATGAGGCAAGATCGCCACTAAATGTCACATGCTTCGATTTGCATTTGCTGATAGGCACTGGACTCAACTTCGGATACCATTGATTCATATACGATATGATGCTTTGATAAGCTATAAATGCGCCGGTCGGGTTCCAATGAGTGTCGGTAAGATAATATAATCGCTTATGCGACTTGCCCTCAAGCAAAGTCGGCCTGAGATCGATTACATCCACATCAGTGTTTGATTTTAGGCTATCCATCAATTGATCCAGCCGAGACAGGGACAATCGAGGCCGCAGATTATCCGGCAAATACTCCGGATAAATCGTGTGTTTATCAGGAGCTACAAAAAAGATATAGTGTATCCCTCTTTGCCGACAATACTCGCTATTCGACTTAATCGTGCTTGTTACTCGTGCAAGCTGATCTTTGCTATACAAAGCATGCCTGCTACATGGCACCTCATTTTCGGCAGTATAAAACAGCCAATCAGAATCGCCAAAAGCAACTCTGTTGCTCGGTGAGACACCAAGCAGGTCTCTCTTGAAACGAGCATGGCAATGCACAAGCGTCATTCTATATGAAAATGATGACTCAAACCACGTTTTGAACTGCCCATATCTTGCCATCAAGGATGCTACTTTTGAATCCGACACAGACTGGGGAGCAGGCTCTGCTGCAAACTGCCGGATGCCGTTGTGCCACAACAGCGGCGTTCCTGGAATAAGCAATATCAACAGGAAGCATAAAGCAACAAAATTCTCAGCCCGACTGCGGAATTGAATGCATAAGGCATTTTTCTTCATGTGCAGTTCCCCTAAAATCTAAAATAGATGAATGGATTATAAGTCTGGGCAGCAATTAGCATCAGTGAATAAAAAACTATTCCTAATTGCCATACCACACCTGAAGCTACTATCATCGCATCTGTTGCAGTGCGCATTGAACGACCAACGCTGCAAGAGAGTTTTTCCGCGATCTTAAGCACGAGCCCTCGAATGGGTGTTGCTCCAATAATTCCAATTACAGAAATGACTATCAGCTCATTGTTCAAATAAACTGAGGCGTTCATTACGACGCCGTCTCCTTGCGCCCTGCCTACCATTGCAGAGAGAAAACCATAGACAGTCGAGAGGTTTTCGGCTCTAAATATGGCCCAGCCGAACATGACGGCAAGCATTGTGTATACATGCCTCAAGACACGTGGGCAGGCATTTAAAACCTTGTCAAATCCTAACCTCTCGATAATAAGCAAAGTTCCCTGATATATTCCCCACACCACAAAATTGATGCTGGCTCCATGCCAAAATCCGCACAAGAAGAACACAAGGCCCAGATTGAAATACGTGCGAGCAGCACTAACGCGGTTGCCGCCAAGTGGAATGTACAAATAATCGCGAAACCACCGCGACAATGACATGTGCCATCTTTTCCAAAACTCAGTTACGGAAGTGGATATATATGGGTAGTTGAAGTTCTCAGGAAAATGGAAACCCAGAATTCGAGCCAACCCGATGGCCATATCCGAATACCCAGAGAAGTCAAAGTATATCTGCAATGTATAGCAG
>JAEWSK010000030.1 GCA_023398345.1 Armatimonadota bacterium
CGGGCACGTAGTGGGCATACTCTGTATAGAGAGTGTGATTTGTGGATATAAGTGGAACCCCAAAGCGCCTTGCCCACTTCGCCCCCAACACCCCCAGCAAAAATGGGGTCTGGGTGTGGACGATGTCGGGCTTGAGCGCTGCAAACTGCCGCCTTATATCGGGCGCGAACGGAACCGGAAAGGGGTAGTCCGGCATTAAAAATGTGTGTCTGGCAGGCAGCCTGTATACGTTGTCGCACTCGTCAGTATGTCCATAAAACGCAGGCGCGAAAACGAACACCTCGTGGCCGCGCGCATTTAGTCCGTCGCGAAGCGTGCTCACGCAGACGCTCACGCCGTTTATGATCGGTTCATAGCTTTCAGTGAATATGGCAATGCGCATTTAATAGTTTGGACTTTTCAGTAAATATCTCGTGATATAAGTATACCTTTTTATGGAGTGTAGGCGCAATTGCAAGGCATATTCAGCGGGGCTTTGCGCAATACCCCACACAGGAAAACTAAGTTTTAGTATTATTGCATTATGCCGTCAGTTTTTATTTCTGAATGATATGTCAGACCTACGAAATTTGCTCCGATGGCTCCAACATCATGCTTGTGTAACGGGCGCTGCCTATTTTTACCCTATCTGCCAAATTTGATTCGAACCTGCGTAAAATTAATGCGCAAAGCAAGGAACTTCTGCATGTGTCGGAGAAGTAATGTTAGGCGTGAGGCAATTTGCCAACACGCTACACTAGAACAATATGAGCATTTCTGGAGGTAATATGGCAGCCAAAGTAGATAAAGACACTTGCACGGGCTGCGCCGCGTGCGTGGAAGCTTGCCCGGTTGAGGCAATCAAGGTAGAAGATAACACCGCGGTTGTGGACGCGGACACCTGCATCGATTGTGGTGCATGCGTTGACGCATGTCCGACCGGAGCAATTTCGTTGGACTAAATAGGATAAATATTCCTATTTATCGATCGATTTGTAAATCGAAATTTTGGCGGTCCCAATAACTGGGGCCGCTTTTCTTATACAGCGCCGCCAAAGGAGGAAATCCAGTCTATATAGATCAAATAGATACTCTACAGACTAAGTTAAGGGCAGGCAAGCATTGGCAGTAAAAAAGGACAAAGCAATCGGTTACGCCCAGGAAATTCCGGGCGGGTTCGTCTTTGAAATAGCTAACGGATGGATGTCGCGGCGTATACATTGCATATCCGGCCGCATCGGTACAACCAGCCTTACCAACGGGCTCAATGTCGAGGACTATATAGAGGAAACCATAGCCGAGTTTGAAATTGTAATCACCGGCGAAGGTCAGCGAGTTACCCTCGACAACAAAGACTTTGTTCTCAGCAGCTATGAGACTCCAAATTGGGATGATACGCGCCGCACGCTCCAACTCAATTTAGAAGCTGATGTAAACGACGTCAAACTGCCCATATCAGTTTTTTATGACATTGCCGCGTCCGACTGCTTCATGCGCAAATGGATCAAAGTTGAAGCATGTGAACTGGAAAACTTCACTGTCCGTGAAGTTGTAATCGAGCATCTCAAGTTTCGCGAGATGGTCGAAGGCGTCATGCCTTTGAACAGATACACAAACCGCTACACAAATGCCGAAGACAAAGTTCATACCGAGCCTGACATTGTAAATACGGACGAACCGGATCGCCGCTTTGCTTTTGGTGACGTCTCAAGATCGGTAGTCACATATTGGGGCTACGGCGAAGGGCTTTACTTTTTCACGGAATCTCTGACCGGCTACGAGATGTTCCATCGCCCGACGGGTCTAGTAATGAAGCATCGGGACTGGGCTCCGCTCACACAGGGTTTGACTACAGGCCCCGCCGTCATCGGCGCATATGGCGGCCCACCTGAACGTGGATTTAAGCGCTATCGAGAGCACCTTATGCAGCGATGGTGTGTTGTGCGCGATAAAATTGTCCCAGTCACATGGAACACCTGGCTAATCACTCGTGCCGACGACAAAGCTCTGCATTCCGACTTCGATCGCCATTACTTATTTGACGTTATTGAAAACCTCAAGGACGCGGGTTTTTATGAGTGTCTTCACCTCGATTTGGGCTGGGAAGCGATATACCCGCTTCAAAATGACGAGCAAAAATTTCCCAAAGGCCTCTCGGAAATAGTGCGCCGCGCAAAAGATGCGGCTAATTTGGACATGGCATTTTGGGTTAACCCGTTTAGCTGCAGCTATTGGAAATCCGAACTCGAGCGGGAGCGGCCGGACTATATTGTTCCGGGCAAGACATCGGGCAGATCGGGCGCAAGTGCGCTTTGCGTAATGACTGAGTATAGCGACTACGTCCGACAGCGCATAATCGATATTGCCACCGGTCTTAACGCCCGAGTGATCTACTGGGACGGTAACGACTTTAATATTCCAGAGTGCTCGTCCAAATGCCACGATCACCGCGACCAAGATGAACTTGAAATTAAAGCAACTCGCAGGCTTGCCGAAATATGCGATGCTGCGCATGCGGCCCGACCCGATCTTATAATTGCCGCGTTTTGTCTGCCGTTCGACAATCATCGCCTCTGCTCGCTCGATTGCCAGGCAATTTCCGACACGCACTCTTTCCCGACAGTGCAATCCGAGCTTATACAACGCCAGCAAATCTATCAAATGGCATTCGAGCACCCTTATCGCGCGATATGGGGAAGTTGGTACGGCGTAAACTGGCACGAGGCCGGTCCCAATAACCTAACATCGCGGCCGTTTATCGAACTGAGGCATGCTGCAATGAGCATGATCGGCAATGGTCTGCTTCAGGCAGGCGCTTCGATTGATCTCAATCAGGAAAGGCCGGAATACACTGAGTTGCTAGCCAAGCTCTTTGCATTCCGAAAGCGATTTGCAAATTATTTCAACACGTATCAGCATGTGCTGGGTTTTCCCGACGGAAAGCGCGTAGACGGCGAGGGGCATATAGTAGAGTCTTCGGGCTTTATTGTGCTAATAAACCCGACAGAAGAAGACCAGACAGTTCGTTTACCGCTCGACGAACCCACTCTTGAACTAAACGCATCTATAAAGCATAAACTATCGGACTGGTCGGCTCTCGACAACCCAATTCCGCTCGATCCCGCTGCGATTTCCAACTCGCCGTCATTTACACTCGAACCGCTTGAGGTAAAATACATCGGGGTGAATATAGCCTCATCTGAAGACTAGTTTGCGGCTTTGTCCCCAGTATGTGCGGGGCAAAACCCCTGCACATAAGTCTGAGGATGGAATTATAAACACTAGTTCAGATGTTTTACGTTATCCACGTTCAACAAGCGCACAACGGATTTTAGCGTCGAGTCCAGTTCAAGCGATGAGATGCCTGTAACTGTGACAAAGTCACCGGTCTCAAATGTCGGTAGGCTGACGCCGGTCGAAATAATCTTTATCGCTCCCATAGAAGAGCCATCGAATATTGTGAAGTAGTTGGCACTTATAGACTGCACAATGCCGCAGACTCTCACCAGCAGCCCCACGTTATTGAGGCCGGAGCCGCCGGACTTGCCAGCCGTATATGCATTGAGGTTAGACCCGCCAATAACGCCATTTGTCATAAATAGCGCGCCGGGTATGATCTGCACATTTGGCTCGGTTTCGACAATTACAGCAGGATCGATAATCGCTCGCTCGCCGATTGCATTGACGCCCATCACGCCGCCAACGCTGATAAGCGATCCTCGGTTCATGCCGCTTGCAAGAATCAATATGCCGGAAGTCCGATCCGTTTCTTCAATGTAGCTGCCATCGGCAAACGACCCCGTGACCACTTTGTTTAAAAGCGCGACAGGCGAGCCGTTCGCCAATGCCTTCGCAGCCGATACGGTGGCTGCATCTGTCGCAATTTGTATGCCGTCCGAAGAACCGACATCGCTCCA
>JAEWSK010000064.1 GCA_023398345.1 Armatimonadota bacterium
CATGGAGGTTGTGTGAGATGTCCATAAGAGTTGACGCATCTAAGTGTAATGGCTGCACGCTCTGCACAAAGAGCTGTGCGTCCAATGCAATCGAAGTTAAGGACAAGCTCGCCACTATCGTGCTTGACAATTGCACAATGTGCGGAGCGTGCGTAAGCGCATGTCGCTTTAAGGCCATATCTATCGATATTGACAAGCAGCCCGTCGAGGATCTCGACAAATATAGCGAAGTATGGGTCTTCGGCGAGCAGCGCGAAGGCAAAGTCGCACCGGTCGTCTTTGAACTTATCAATGTCGGTCGCGATCTTGCAAACGCACGCAACACAAAGCTAGCGGTTGTTATTCTCGGTGACGATCTCACTGCCGCAGTCAGCGAATTATCCGACTATCCCGTCGATAAAGTCTATGTATGCGAAGCGCCGGAGCTTGCTATATATGACGCCGAGCGCTACTGTCGCGTGCTCACCGACGTAATTCGCGAGCACAAGCCTGAAATAGTGCTTGCAGGCGCTACAACGACCGGCCGCAGCTTTATGAGCGGTGTCGCGATCAATCTCTACACAGGTTTGACAGCCGACTGCACCGGCCTAGAGATAGGCGAGGACGGCCTGCTTCAGCAGACCCGACCGGCCTACGGCGGCAATATTATGGCCACGATCCTCTGCCGCTACACTCGCCCGCAGATGGCAACAGTGCGGCACAAAGTGTTTCCGACCAGTCCAAAGCGATGCGAAGGCAAGGCCGAGATTATCCGCCTTAGCTCCAAACCGACGCTGTTTTCCTCGCGCAGCAAGTTATTGGACTTTGTCGAAACTGTCGGCGAGAAGGTCAATTTAGTAGACGCGGACATTATCGTCAGCGGCGGTCGCGGCTTGGGCGGACCTGAAAACTTCTATATCATCCGTGAGCTCGCCGAAGAACTCGGTGCAGCCGTGGGATCAAGCCGCGCGGCAGTTGACGCGGGTTGGATTCCATATGCTCATCAAGTCGGCCAGACAGGTAAGACCGTCTGTCCAAAACTTTATATAGCATGTGGGATTTCCGGCGCGGTGCAGCATCAAGTGGGCATGAAGAGCAGCGATGTGATTATTGCAATCAACAAAGACCCCAATGCGCCGATCTTCGACATAGCAACTTACGGGTTCGTCGGCGATCTATTCGAGGTCGTCCCCGCACTGACAAAGAAGATCAAAGCAATGCGCGGCGCGCCCGCAAACACATGCGCTGTCTAGCTCTATAAATTTGACAGTGCAAATATTTGACGTACTAAGGCCGGAGTATAATGCTCCGGCCTTTTTTTACCTAAATTCAAAAATCCGTGTTGTGTTTTGATTGTAGGGGCAAAATTACTGGGACACTGCACGGGGTGTAAAGACATGCGCAAATCAGCAGTATCGACATTTGTGCTGATTTTGCTTTTTTCATGTGCCGCAATTGGGGCGCAAAAGCCATTGACGGCGTTCATATCGCCAACGCGTCACGACATCGCACCGGGCGAGATTGTGACGCTTAAAGTGTTCATCAAAAACAACCTCAGTCTTGCGCCGCCCCTCGTGCTTGTCGCCACAACAAGCTTTTTCGACGACGACGGCAGTGAGCACATATCTACCGCGTCTTTCGATCTGACGGTGAGCCGACCGATATATGTCGGCCGACTAAAGATCAATATTCCCAGCCCGCTTGTATATGTGCCCGACACCGCCGCGTTCAACGGACAGAATTTAGCCGCTACGCCTGATGGCCAATATATCAATGTGCTGCTGAACACATACGTTGCCGAACAGCAAACTGTGCTTGTTACGCTCGACGTGACCCGGCCAAAGTAAGCCGCCAGTGACGATTTTACGGTGCAGCACGGTCAAGTATTTCACCATCCACCATTATCCGACCGTCGGATAACTGCACCCCGTCGGCAAGCTGTGTCTGTCCATTTTTAATGACATACGCCCGCACAATCATTCCGTCTGCAAGGCCGTTGCTTCGCTCCCAGCCCTGACAAATAAACACCGGTGCGCCATGCCGGTTGCTCAGCGGAGACGCAAGCGCTAGATTTGTTAACGCCGATTCCGAATTTGCATCGCCCAAACCAAGCGAATATCCGCAACTGACCGTCACCGTCACTACATCCCCATTTTTTTCGGCCATACACGCAGGCAATGCCAGCGCAAATATCAAACATCCCAGGGCAAACACCGACCCCGGGATGCGCATAAGATCGTTCATTGTTACGCCTCACAATATGCGACATTAAATGTATTCCCAAAAGAGTGTCACAGGAAATACATTTATTGCGAGGCTTTATGTCCGACTTAGAGAGTCGTTCGATTTAGCTTTAGTTTGCGCGAAGCCTGTTTTGGTTCGAGACTTTCATTTAGCGCCATTTTTGCGGATGGGAATGGATCCAGCGCGCGGTTTAGGATGCCGTGGACTTTTGCCAGCAACACGCCATAGTTGGTCATCGGCACGCCCGCTTCGCGCGCGACACGCTGCCGATAGAGCATCTCTCGCCGATTGAGCATGCATCCGCCGCAGTGGACTATCAAATCATACTTATCGAAATCCGGCGGAAAGTCGCGGCCCGAACTGAAGCCAAACTCCAGTTCTCCACCTACAAGCTGCCTCAGCCAGCGTGGTATTTGCACTCGCCCTATATCGTCGGCCTGCTGGTGATGCGTGCATCCCTCGGATATGAGCACTTTGTCGCCGATTTTTAGGCGGTCGATTGCAGATGCGCCCGCTACAAATGTAGTCAAATCACCCCGGTAGCGTGCCATCAGTATTGAAAAACTGGTCATGAGAATATCTCTCGGAGTGTCGGCATCGACCTTTTGAAAAACTTGTGAGTCGGTTATTACGAGTTTAGGCTTACGTGCTAAATTGTCCAAGCACGCCCGCAACTCACGCTCCTTTACGGTGACTGCAATTGCATCGTTATCGAGCGCGTCGCGAATGGTCATCACCTGCGGGAGTATAAGACGGCCCTTGGGCGCGGCTTTGTCGATGGGCACGACCAGCACAACAGTGTCGCCGCCGGTAATAAGATCGCCTATAATCTCGGGTTCGCAAATAGCTGCCGGCGAAAGTTCGCCAATGGCGGTCTTAAGCTGCTCGATGCCATCGCGTGTAATCGAACTGACCGACAAGAACAACGCGCTATGCTCGGTCGCCCACTTGCGAACAATATGGTCGGAGACACCAACACCCGCCATATCTATTTTTGTCGCACATATCAACAGGGGGATATTGCGATCCTTGATCTTATTTACTAAATCGAGTTCCCACTCACCCGGCTCTGCAGCGCTTTCGATAACGAGGATTGCAATATCAGTGTTTTCGAGCACTCGCAGTGTCTTTTCAACGCGCATGCGACCCAAATCGCCTACATCGTCTATTCCGGCGGTGTCGGTCATAATTACCGGCCCAATTGGCAGCAACTCCATCGACTTGGATACAGGGTCGGTTGTGGTTCCGGCCACATCAGATACTATTGCAAGCGACTGATTTGTAAGCGCGTTAATCAAGCTGGACTTGCCAGAGTTGCGCCGACCGAATATCGAGATGTGAACCCGCTCACTTGACGGAGTTTGATTAAGGTTTGTCATAGCAATTCCCCAATTTGCAACTTAGCTGCGTCTCGCTATTCGAGAGGCAGCAATGGTTCAACGCCTTCGACCGATGCTCTGTCGTGGTGTATTATGGGCTTTTTCCAGAACCCAGAGGCGTAGCAGCCAAGGCTAATTGACATCGAAACTGCGTTTGAGATCGATATTGCATAAAACACGCCGTCTACACTGTGCATTTTATGCGAAAGATAGACCGCCAACGGCACGCGCGCAATCCACAGCGCCACTATTGTCGTAACCGTCGTCACGAAAGTATAGCCCGCGCCGTTTATCACTCCATTTGTGACAAATAAAATAGCAAAAAAAACATATGAGATGGCGATGATCCTAAGATAGTCCACGCCTAGCGTCATCGCCGCCGGATCGTTTAAAAACGGCTTTAACAGCATATGCGGCACAACCATTGCCAATATTGCAATCACGAGAGTGATGCCGCCGCACATTAGCGATCCCCACACAAAGACTTCTTTTGCCCTATTTACTCGACCAGCCCCGATATTTTGTCCAACAACTGTCGATGCCGCCGCGCTGAAGCTCAGTGCTGGCAAAAGCGCAATCTGATCTATTGTCGATCCCGCTCCAAATGCGGCGACGGCGATTTTACCAAAGCCGTTAATAATTCCAACGACGAAAACCATCCCCAGCGACACCACAGACTGCTGCACTGCCGACGGCAGGCCGATTCTAAGAAGCACCCACAGTGTCGGCCAATCGATTCCGAGCCGCTTCCAGTCCGGAGCGACCACATGGTCTTTTTTATTTAAATATACAAAAATGGCTACCAGACTCAGAGACTGCATAATAATCGTGGCAAATGCAGTGCCGTTCAAACCAAGTCGAGGCAGGCCGAGCAAGCCAAATATCAATATCGGGTCAAGTACGGCAGTTCCGATT
>JAEWSK010000078.1 GCA_023398345.1 Armatimonadota bacterium
ATGCCCGCCTTTTTAGCAGCGGATATTGTATTGTCAATTTGCTTTGCCGTGAAAAAGCCGTCGTTCCAGGAGGTAACCCACGCACCTCTCATTTCAGCCGCAGCGCACACTGTTGCAAATGAAGTCAGCAGCATTGCCATAAGAACTACTTTGTGCACAATTCACTCCTGTTCAACACGAATTGAGATGAACACTCACTTGGTATGGTAAGTGCTGTGATTGATCGTGTCAAGTTGACAGTCGACGTTTCGGGTGCTAGAATCAGCCGTCACAATGGATTTTAGAGAAGCATCACAACAAGACAGACGCAACTTTGACGACTTCGTCGCCCGTTTTGAAACAGGCGATTTACTTCAGTCATTCGAGTGGGGCGATCTCAAAGCGCAAAGCGGGTGGTCGCCAGTTCGCGTCATCGCAGAACATGACGGCAAAATTGTAGCGGCAGCATCTCTTCTAAAGCGCGCAATCCCGAAGACTAAGCGCTGCATAATGTACGCCCCGCGCGGCCCCGTGCTCGACACGCAAAACGGCGAGTTGGTAAACAAGTTTTGTGCGTATCTGCGCAAAACAGCTATCGCTCACGGCGCGATTTTGCTTAAAATCGATCCGCCCGCCCCCATCGAAGATTCCGAAAGCGCAGCAAATCTGCTTGTAGCGGGGTTCACGCCTATAAACGCAGAAGGCTTCGGCGGAACACAGCCCAAATGCGTAATGCAACTCGATTTGGATAAGCCAATAGATGAAATATTTGCTTCATTCAAAGAAAAGTGGCGCTATAATATTCGCCTCGCCGAGCGCAAGGGTGTGACTGTAAATCTCGACTGCACCCGAGACGACCTCCCTACGTTCTATGCTCTGCTTAAGGAAACTGCCGAACGCGATGGCTTTTTGGTGCGCAATTTGAAGTATTTCGAGGATATGTGGGATCTGCTCGTGCCGCCGGGCTATATGCGAGTGGCGCTGACATATCACGACGGCAAGCCCATCGCCGGGGCTGTTGCGTATATTTTCGGCGACAAAGCAATGTATACATACGGCGCATCATCAAATGAGCGGCGCAATGTAATGCCGAATCATTTAATGCAGTGGAAACTGATCCAGTGGGCAAAAGAATCGGGCTGCAAATGGTACGATTTCCGAGGCGTAAGCCCGGGAAAGCAAAATGATGGCAACGATCACTTATCCGGCCTCAACCGGTTCAAGGATGGGTTCTCGCCCCGGTTTGTCGAATATATCGGCGAGTACGATATGGTGCTGTCGCCATCTTACTACTGGCTTTGGAACGTCGCTCGGCCTTGGGTATCAAAGCTGCTGAAATCGCGCGGGCGAAGAAGTGATCGGCATGTTGAATGATGTCTGGGTCGAAGTAAATATCAGCGCGCTTAAGCATAATTTTATGCAGACGCGAAGCACATTGTCGCCAGATACGCGCGTAATGGCGGTGGTCAAGGCAAACGGCTATGGCCACGGCTATATCGAACCTGCACGGGCCTTTATTGAAGCGGGCGCGGACTATCTGGCCGTTACGCGGCTAAGTGAAGCGCTTTGCTTGCGTCAGGCAAAAATTACAAGTCCAATACTTTTATTTGCCCCGGTACAGTCGAAAAACGTCGAAGATGCAATTGAAGCCGACCTCGATATGACAATTGCCTCGATTCCGCTCGCCAAAGCCATTTCGCAGGCCTCGTTAAAATTGAAAAAAACCGCGCGAGTCTGGGTGAAAATTGACACAGGTATGGGCCGACTTGGCGTAGCGCCCAGCGAAGTAATAGAGTTTTTCGAAACCGTCACGAACTTGCCGGGAATACAAATTGCAGGAACATACACCCACTTTGCACGCGCAATCGACGCCGACATCTCGCCTACCAACGATCAATTTAAAACATTTGAGAGCATACTTGCATCGCTGAAAAGCGCCGAAATCGACTACGGGATCGCATCCGCTGCAAACAGCGCGGCAATCATTCGACTCCCCAAATCGCATCTCGATATGGCACGGCCGGGAACGTTTTTATACGGTCAATATCCTTCATCGCACGTCCCGCGTTCGCTTGACTTAAGGCCGACATGGAAACTCAAAGCGCGCATCTGCGATATCCGTGACATTCCGAAAGGCAGCCCTATCGGCTACGGCGGAGAATTCATCACAAATCGCAAAACGCGCACAGCTATCGTGCCGGTAGGATTGGCCGATGGTTTCACACTCGCTCCCACAGGCCCTCTTTACCGCCAGGGGATATTGAGATTTTTCGCAAAAAGTCGAGTGAGGCCATATATGCAGATAAATGGAGTTAAGGCGCAGGTGCTGGGACGCGTAGCAATGCAAATGACGATTTTAGACGTGACAGGTATCGAGGGCGTCGAAATCGGCAGCGAGGTAACAATCCCCGCAATGCGAATCCCGACAAATCCGCTTATCCCCCGCGTTTACGTCGCTTAGCGGGCTTTTTGCTCTGCGTGTCATTCTCATTACTTAGCTCAACTTTGTCTAAGATTTTAGGGTAAAGCTGACCTAACATGACCTGCATAGCGGCTGCAACCGGCACTGCAATTATCATCCCGACTATACCAAACATCTGCGCGCCAAGCGCAAGTGCAAACAGCATAAGAAGCGGATGCACTCCCACACTTTGACCTACCAACCTCGGAGTGACCAAGTAGTCGAACATGAGATTTTGAACGGTAAGGTACCCCGCCAACCCCAACACATACAGCGCGCCATGACCGGCCTGAACCATTGCAGCCAGCACTGTGACGAGCATTATGATTGCAAGTCCAACGTAGGGCACAATGTAAAACAGCCCTGCAACCGAGCCGATTATCAGCCCGTAATCAAGTCCGGCAAACGTGAGAACGAGCATAGTGGCAATGCTAAAAAGAGTAGCTACCACCATCATGCCTCTAATATAATTGCCAAACACTCCACCAATTGCGGCAGAAATACCAACCAGCCGGTCGCGATGCGTCTCCGGGGTCAAATGCACAATTTTTGCCTTTATATAGTCGAAGTCTTTGAGCATCCACAGCGTGAAGAGGGGTATGATGACAAGCCATAGGAGTTTGGAAAGGATGCCCTGCAGCACCCCGGCGATCATGGACAGCGCGCTTCCGGCAATTCCTTTGAACTGCTCAGAAAACTGCGCACCCCATGCCTGAACTGTGGTAGGCATATTTAATTTTTCAAGGAGCGCCGCGTTGCGCGTGAGAACAAGCTCCACTTGGTACTGCGCATCTGCGGCATATCGGTCATAGTTTTTGGCGAGCTGATTAGCCTGTCCGGCGATCATCGGCACTAAAAACACGACCGCCAGCGCGAACACGACAAGAAACGACAGGCCAACGATAGTCACCGCCAAGCCGCGCGACGCTCCGATTTTTTGCATTCTGTAAATGAGCGGATCGAGTAAAAACGCCAATATAATCGCAATTACAAACGGCGGCGCAGTTTGGAGTATTGGTCTAATGACCGGCTTATATATCAGCGTTGCCCCATACATGCCCGCGGCAATCGCGACAAGAAACGCCGCGACAATCACAACGCGAGGCCACGGTTGATTATTCATATTGAATTGACCCACCCATCCGATCCTAACTGCTCAGAATTTCTTTTAGTCTCCTGACGGCCTTTTGCTGAAGGCGTGACACGTGCATTTGCGATATATTGAGCCGTTTCGCCACCTCCGTCTGAGACATGTCCTTAAAGAACCGATAGTAAATTATTGCCTTCTCGCGCGGCTCCAGACTCTCTATGGCCTGCTTAAGATCGCCATATGTTTCGATGTTCTGGAGCGAAATGTCCAAGTCGCCAACAAACTCTGCCAGCGTCAATGGCGCGGACTCACCCTCATAGGCGAGCTTACTGTCGAGAGACACCGTATCGTAGGCATTTCCAAGTTCAATTGCCTCCAGTGTCTCTTCTTCCGAGGCGCTTATACTTTTTGCGATATCCTGAATGGTCGGCGGATGGCCGAGCCTTTGGCTGAGATCGTCGGCTGCCTTATTGGCAGCCAAATTGAGTTCTTGCAAGCGCCTGGGAACCTTAAGGCTCCATGCCTTATCGCGAAAATGTCGGCGTATTTCACCGACTATAGTTGGTGTAGCATAGGTAGAAAACTTTGTGCCTCTGGTCGGATCGAACCTATCGATAGCGTTTATGAGACCAATGACCCCTACTTGAACAAGATCCTCAAGAGGCTCGCCTCTATTGGCGAATTTGCCTGCCAAAAATCTCACCAAGTTCTGGTGCATCATGACCAGATGGTCACGCACCTTACGATCCCGTGTCTCTATATACCGCCTGAACAGTTCTTCCGTCTCGGCTTCAGTCCACTCTGCAACACCACTTTTTTTACGCACCTGCCCGCTATTGCTGTCGCGCATACTTGACCATCCGGACGTGAGTGCCTCCATTGCGAGGCACAACAGTAACCTCGTCAACAAGTAGAGTAATGAGCAGCGCACCCAAATTTTCGGGCTCCTGCTCGGACTCACCGGCGCGGTCGTCGTCTCCCCTTTCGCCGGCCTCGTCAAAGATGTCGACTACTAGCTTATCCTGCTCCAAATCACTTCGCAAAACGATCTCCGAATCGGCTTTGCCGTTGCGTTCAGCCCACTCAACCGACGTGGTGCATGCTTCTCCAACAGCAAGCCTGACATCCTCGACTTCGTCATACGAAAACTTCATTCGGCTCGCAACACCCAAAATGGCAAGGCGGGCTACACCGACGTACTCCGGCCTACAAGGAAACTTTAGTTCCACGCAGGCTTTGCATTCGTTTTCGGCCACGTCTAACCAGTCTCCTTTCCCATGGATTCCATCGCGTCAAATTGGGTGTTGAATATATCAAATATCTTATCCAATCCCGTAATCTCAAACACGCGTCGGATCCTCGGACTAGGGCAAACCAAAACCATGTTGCCGTCTCTTTCGCGCAAACGCTTGAGTCCGCCAATCAGAACGCCAAGCGCCGTGCTGTCGAGATACTCAACCTTAGTCAAGTCCACAACAAGCTCCATTGCACCGCCCTCCAGCAATCCAATCATCTGTTGCTTGAGCTGCGGCGCGGTGTAAACATCAACCTCTCCCTCCAGTTCGATAATGGGAGGCTCGCTCTCTACTGACCGTGTTTCCATTTTGAAATTCACGTTCCCTCACCTCATTCTCTCCGGGCGCCCCAATCTCAACGCAGCCGTCCGCGTCAAAAAGCACACCCTTCTTCGCCGCTCACCCACAGTCACCTATTTATTCATGCGAAAAACTCCGTTTTATCTGCACTAGCTTTCAAGCTGTTCGGATTCTTCGCAAATTCCTTCTCTTCTCTGAGCAACGGTCTGCTTGCCGGCTTCGATGACCTGCTGAACCTTGGACTTGGTGGTTTCCAATATTTCTTTGCTCTTTTTTACCAGTTCTTCGCTGGACTCAGAAATATCGTGCATCACCTTGTCCGCCTTGACCTTAAGGTCATCGGCAGTACTTTTTATGTCCTCGCGTGTCTCGCTACCCGATTTCGGAGCAAGCATTAAGGCTGCGACAGCTCCAACTAGAGCTCCCACTCCCAATCCGGCAAGAAAGTTCAAAACTATGTTTCTGTCCTCGCCATTATCGCTCATTTCGCTTATCCTCCCAGTATTCATAATTTAGAGGCTGATGCTTGAAAGATCCAAGCTGGTAAGCGTTTATTCGACACGACTTCCATAGCATCCTCCAGAACATTACCCGTTCCCGCAAAAAGCAAGCCTTGCTTACCATCATTCGTAGCTATAACTGTATAACTTCAAAAAATTATTTAATGACGATCTAATCGCGGCCGGACTATTCGCCTGTGTCGGGTTCATTGCGAAGTTTTTCCAGCCTGCGCTTGAATTTAGCTTCATGACCATTTTCAGTCGGCTCATAATAATTGCTGCTTTTTGCGCCTTCGGGCACATAACTTTGCTCGACATAGTGGCCTGCAAAATCGTGAGGATAGAGATAGCCTTCTCCGTGCCCAAGTTCTTTTGAGCCGGGGTAGCCTGTGCCTCTCAAGTGCTTAGGAACAGGTGGAGCCTTTCTCTCCGTCACATCTTTGCTTGCCCGGTTTATTGCCATATAGCTTGCGTTGCTTTTTGGAGCGCATGCCAGATAAATTGCAGCTTGCGCCAACGGAATCCGGGCCTCCGGCAATCCCACAAACTGAACCGCGTCAGCTGCGGCCGTCGCAACAACAAGCGCCATCGGATCGGCATTGCCCACATCTTCGGCTGCCTGTATCACTATTCTGCGAGCAATGAACTTCGGATCTTCACCCGCCGCCAACATCCTTGCCAGCCAGTAGACAGTCGCGTCGGGGTCGGAACCGCGCATCGACTTGATAAAAGCCGAGATTGTATCGTAGTGG
>JAEWSK010000083.1 GCA_023398345.1 Armatimonadota bacterium
TTATAAGAGTGAGATTGATACATACCGCAAGTTGGTAAATCTCAAAAAAGACGACGTAAACACTGCTATGGCCATTCCGAAGCTTTACGATAAGATGAATCAGCTCGATACGGCCATCGAAGAAAGCAAAAAGATCGTTGATGCGCACCCGACCGATATCAACGCACGGACACAATACGCAGATTTTCTTGTCAAAAAGAAAGACTACGACGGCGCGCTCGTTCAGTATGCTGAGTTGACCAAGAACAGCGATGCTTCAATTAAGGGCAATGGCTACTATCTTACCGGCAGTGTCCAAGAGAGCATGGGCAAGCCTGACGATGCGCTGGCATCATACAAAAAGTGTATCGATGAAACACCAAGTTATTCCAAAGCGCTTGAGGCCATCGGCAAGATATATGAAACCAAGAATCAAAAGGATGAGTTTTATGCTTATCTGAAATCAGTCATACAGCCCGGCACCGACAAATTGCCATACTTCTACTATCGAAAGGCCCTCAAAGATGCCGGTAAAATCGACGAAGTTGTAAAGACTTTCGAAGAACTGGCGCAAAAATTCCCAGATAGTAATCCAATTGCTTCGTCGCTTGCTCAGGCATATGTTGATACCGATGCTAAGGACAAAGCCATCGCGCAGTATGAGAAGATGCTTGCGAAGAACGAAAAGATGGCAGGGGCGCAGCGCAACCTTGGTGATCTATATAAAGAGATGGGGCGCTTTGCAGATGCCGCAAAGTGTTATGATGCTTACATGAAAGCTGCCTCTCCATTTATTATTACTGCCGTTCAAAAAGATCTTGCCGATATGTATGTTAAAATCGGCAAAAAAGATGAAGCACTGGAAGCTTATAGGGCATATCTTGTGTCCGATCCAGGCAATGAGCAAGTTGCCGGATATATTAAGACGCTCGAAGTCGGCAATCTGCCGACACTTGAGCCTGTGGAACCGAAGCCGGTTGAACTGAAAATCGAACCCAAATCCGTCGAAGTTGCGCCGAGCACAAGCCCTGTAGTGCCAGCACAGCCTGAAGCTAAATCAGATGGCCAGCCCAGCGCTTCAACCGAACCGGTAAAACAGTAGCATTGAATATCAAATTAAAATTGGTGGGAGGACGATGAGGGTGAAGATGCGTTTGTTAAAACAGATAGTTTGTATTATGGTGATGCTGGCGGCAATATTTATGCTCGCCTCGTGTTCATCAAAGAATAAAAGTGCGAACGGTAAGCCTGCTAAGAAGCAGTTTACAATCGGCGTGACGCTGCTTACAGAGGAGCACCCGTTCTATCGTGATCTCAAGGCAGCCATTATAAAAGAGTGCAAGGCGCGCAATTTGAGACCGATTATATTATCCTGCAATATGGATCTGCCCATTCAGACTTCGCAGGTTGAGAACTTTGTTACACAGCGAGTCGATGCAATTTTGATATGCCCTGCAGAATCGACCGGCATCGCTGGTGCTGTTCGCAAGGCTAACAACGCAAAAATTCCAGTATTTACAGCCGACATCGCTGCTCAGGGCGGTAAGATCGTTTCGCACGTTGCTTCCGACAATGTTGCCGGCGGCAGGCTTGCTGGTGAGTATATGGCCAAAAAGCTTGGCGGCAAAGGCAACGTTGCAATAGTCAATTATCCTGTAGTCCAGAGCGTCCTGGATCGAGTTAAAGGCTTCAAAGAGGCCGTAGCGAAGTACCCCGGAATCAAGATTGTTGACGATCAGGCCGCTGAAGGTAAGCGCGACTTGGCTGTTGCTGTTACCGAGAATATTTTGCAAAAGCATGCAAAGCTCGATGGTATATTTGCAATTAATGATAGCTCGGCATTGGGCGCATTGGCGGCAGTTGAGCAGTCCGGTAGAAAAAATATAATAGTCATCGGGTACGATGGTGACCCGGAAGCACGGGCAAAAATCTTGGCTGGTTCGCAGCTAAAGGCAGACGCTATTCAATTTCCAGATGAGATCGGCAAGGCTGTCGTAGATACTATGGCGGACTACCTTGAAGGTAAGAAAGTGCCCGCGAACGTGCCGGTCAAGGTGGGGCTTATTGATCAGGCTTCACTTAAGAAGGAGAGCAAGTAACGTATGACACCTGTTGCGGCTGATGTCGCGCCAGTCCTTGAGATGAAATCCATCTCAAAGACATATCCTGGTGTTACGGCGTTGAGCGCGGTGGACTTCTCGGTAATGCCCGGCGAAGTCCACGCACTCATTGGGGAAAATGGCGCTGGAAAGTCCACGCTCATGAAGATACTGGCCGGCGCAGAAACCAAAGACGCCGGCCAGATTTTTCTTTATGGAGATGAGGCGCAGATTGCAACTCCTCAAGACGGTATGCGCCTGGGTGTTTCAATTATCTACCAGGAGTTTAACCTCGTCACAAGTATGAGCGCTGCTGAGAACATTTTCCTTGGCAGAGAGCCAATGAGTGCAATTCCCGGCATGATCGACTTCAAAAAGTTGTATGCCGATGCGGAGCGTATTATCACTGAGCTAGGCGTAGAAGTGGATGCGCGCGCACCTGTCAGCACACTATCCGTAGCGCAGCAGCAGATGGTCGAAATCGCAAAGGCGACATCTAGAAAGTCTCGTATTATCGTAATGGACGAGCCTTCTGCTACGCTCACTGATCATGAACTGGATAATCTCTTCGCGCTGATTCGGCGTCTCCAATCCGAGGGCGTTAGTATAATTTATATTTCGCACAGGCTCGAAGAGCTTTTTGAGATAGCTGATCGCGTAACGGTGATGCGCGACGGCAATCTTGTCGCTACAAAGAACGTTGCCGACACCGACCGCGATGACATAATCCGAATGATGGTCGGCAGAGAGCTAAACGAGTGCATTCCAAAAGTCGCCGCAAAACAAGGCGAAGTTGCCCTAGAAGTAAAAAACCTATGTAGGGCAGGGGTGCTAAATAATATTAGCTTTGAGGTTAGGCGCGGCGAGATACTTGGCATTGCTGGTTTGGTCGGAGCCGGGCGGACTGAAGTTGCGCGGGCGATATTCGGCGCAGACCCGATTGATAGTGGCGAGATTATAGTCAAAGGTAAAAACATTAAAATCAAATCGCCACGCCATGCCATTTCTATTGGTATCGGACTTGTTACTGAAGACCGTAAGGCGCAGGGGCTTGTGCTGGGGTTGCCGGTGCGTGAAAACATCACGCTTGCTAATCTCGGCATTCTCTCGCGATTTGGTCTTATCAGTAGACGCCGTGAGTGTGAAGTGTCGCGCAAATATGTTGCGGACATTCTTATTAAGACCCCATCAGTTGAACAAACGGTTCAGAATCTTTCCGGCGGCAATCAGCAAAAAGTTATTTTGGCAAAGTGGCTTTTTACTGAATCGAATGTGTTGATTTTTGATGAACCCACCCGCGGGATCGACG
>JAEWSK010000138.1 GCA_023398345.1 Armatimonadota bacterium
GTTTCTGTGAGGATGCTTTCAAAGTAGGTGCAGGCTTCGCAGGCGGCGAGCTGACATTTGACACTGCAGATAAGATTAACTCAAAAACCGGAATCTACAATGATTCGCGCATTTTGCAATATGAATCCAATAAAGATAAATCAAAGCCAATGCATTTGAAGATATATAGACAGAGTTTGACCACGCCTCTTGGCGTAAATGCAAACAAGCGCAAATATTCACTTGATTTCAAAGCTGCCGGAAATGCTAAGCTGACACTCACGTCTTACTTCGGCAAAGACGGCGCAAACGGAACAATTACAAATGTCGGTGGGACAATAGTAAAGTACACCCGGCCGATGGGGCAAATCACAATAACTGCCGACTACACTGCCGATGAAAATCGCACTACTAGACGGTGTGCCAATATTGTGGGAATGGGAATTAGCCGCACTGTCTCGCCAAAGTCATCTTATGAATGCTACTTTGGTTTGTGCAATCTGACTGATAATGGGATTGCTGAAAACAAGCATGTATTTAAGATCAAATACAATGCAAAGATGGATGCAAAGCACTATATTTCGCTTTCGCTTCAACGCAAGTCGGGAGTCGACAAAACTACCATTAACTCGTGGGAAGGCGACACGGTGGGTCGGCTTGACATAAATTTTGCGTTCGATTAAGCCTCGCATCTTAATTTCCTCAGAAACGATCTCCAAATAAAAAACAGAGGAAGATTCCTTACGGAAGGCTAATGAAATTGTGTTGGCCACCACGGGCAATGAATGGAGTTCCAATTGGAGATCGTATGCCCAGCCTGGTATTCAGGCGCAGACAAACTCATCGAAGCCATCCCTGTTCTGGCAGATCAAGGCGTTACGGCGCTGGAAATCGGCATTAATGCACCAGCATACTTTAACTATCGCGACGGCGCGCAATTGCAACGTCTTCTCGATGCTCTCAGCATATCGGGCATCAGGGTAAATTCCATACATTCTCCGTTTGGCCCCAACTTCGACATTTCGCATCCTGATGACTCGATCCACGAGCGCGGTGTCGATTCGCTTATAGACGCAATTGAACTTGCAAGCGTGATCGATGCAGATAAAGTGATCGTCCATGCAAGTGATTTTGTAAATTGCGACAGGTCACGCAGAATGGAACGAGCAAAGGGCGTTCTGCGCGAGATGGGCGTTATAGCAGCCGAATCCGGTATAGTGTTGGCACTGGAAAATTTGCCGCCCGGTTATCTTGGGCATACGCCTGAAGAAATCATATCGCTGCTAGATAGAACTGATCGCGGCACTATTGGCGTGTGTTTTGACTGCGGCCACGCGAACTTGTCCGGCCACTTTTTGGAATTCGCGGGCGCACTTCTCCCCATTGCAGTCACAATGCACTTGCATGACAACGATGGAACCGATGACCAGCATGCATTTCCGGGCACTGGAAATATCGACTGGCATGGTTTTGCGCACACCTACCGCGTGCTAGAATGCAAGGCCACAATGGTCATCGAGTGCAAGCTGCCTGATGACATGGTATGGTCAGAGGCATTCCAAGAACTCCGAACGGCTTTGGGCGAGTAAACAATTTGTGTGAATATTTTGGAAGCCTATGGAAGATTATATATGGCACAAAACACCATCTTTTCCTCCTTCCTTCCGGGCTTCGCAGAGACTTGCGAAGCCTTTTTTCTGCTTGACACTGCTTCGAAGCTGGTGCTATACTTGCGTTGACCAGCTATAGATAAAACGCAGGAGAGCAGAGGTCCGCTGTTCTCCTGTTTTGGCATACGGGGGCAAGTGTGGGCAAACTCGAAATTGATGTAAATGAGATAAAAAAACTGGCAAAACTGGTCGAAAAGCACCATCTGGAAGAACTTACAGTTGAGCATGACGACGTCTGCGTAACGGTAAAGGGGAAAGCCTCCAAACCTGTATGTAATGTAGTTAATGCAGGAACCGAATACATCTGCCCTACCCCAACAGCTTCTGTAAATGATTTTGAGCCCGAGCAAGCATCTATAATTGAACCCACAGCAATCGACGAGCGTAATATTGTTGATATAGTTGCGCCATTGGTCGGTGTGTTCTATCGAGCATCTTCACCGGATGCGCCCGCAATGGTAGAAATCGGAGATGTGATCGAAGTCGGCACGGAAGTCGGGCTTATTGAGGCAATGAAAGTTTTTAGCCCAATCCCGAGCGAAGTATCCGGAAAAATCGTAGAGATTGTGGGTCAAAACGGAACGCTCGTTCGTGAGGGAGATGTGCTGATACGTGTTCAAATAACCGAGGAGTAAAGCGCATTGAAGGATAGCATAAATATAGGAATCATCGGCTTTGGCACGGTCGGCGCCGGAGCCGTTTCCATTCTACAAGAAAACGCTGCCGCAATTGAGCGCAAGGTCGGATCACCACTTCGCATTCTAAAAATAGCCGACTTGGACATAACCACACCGAGACCGGTCAATATTTCAAAAGACGTGTTGACTACCAACGCAGCCGAAGTTATCGACAACCCAGAAATTGACATTGTAGTTGAGACAATTGGCGGATTAAAGCCAGCCGGAGATTTTATTCGCCGTGCGCTAGAAAACGGCAAACACGTTGTCACTGCCAATAAAGAGTTAATTGCCAAGCAGGGCGGATCGTTATTGCCGCTTGCTGCCGAAAAGAAACTTGACTTGATGTTCGAGGCCAGTGTCGGCGGCGGAATTCCTATAATCAGGCCTATGAAAAGCTGCCTTGCGGGCAACGAAATTCTTGAGGTCAAAGGAATCGTTAACGGCACAACAAACTACATTCTCTCACGAATGGCCGAAGAAGGTCTTGATTACAGTGAGGTGCTTCCTGACGCACAGGCAAAGGGTTACGCCGAGGCCGACCCCACGGCCGATGTCGAGGGCCACGATGCTGCATATAAGATTTCAATATTAGGCTCAATCGCATTTACAAGCAGAGTTGATGTTACAAAAGTTTATTCCGAGGGCATCACACGAATCACATCTGAAGACATGCAATACGCTGATGATCTTGGCTATGTGATTAAGCTTTTGGCCATTGCAAAGTTAGTTGACAGCTCAATGCTTATACGTGTGCATCCGACATTTGTGCCCAAAGGTCATCCACTCGCAAGTGTGGGCGGAGTCTTTAATGGCATTTTTGTAAGAGGCAGCGCTGTTGGAGAAGTGATGTTCTATGGCCCAGGTGCGGGGTCTCTCGCGGCTGGAAGCGCCGTAGTCGGCGATATTATTGACGTTGCACGAAATATCAACTGGTCATCGTCATCACGAATATCCTGCACGTGTTATGACAACCGCCCAACGCTCTCGATGGACAGCGTGCGGTGCAAGAATTATATTAGGCTGCGCACTGATGACAAACCAAAAGTGTTAGCATCCATCGCAAAAGCATTTGGCGATAACAATGTCAGTATAGAAAGTGTGCTTCAAAAGGTGCTGCCGGACTCCACCGCTGAGATCGTGTGGCTGACCCATGAAG
>JAEWSK010000145.1 GCA_023398345.1 Armatimonadota bacterium
GTGGCAACATTGCGTATAAGCTCGGTGATTAGAACGGTCTTGCCTACACCCGCACCTCCGAAGAGTCCGACTTTTCCACCCTTTGCGTACGGACAGATCAAGTCAACTACTTTTAGTCCCGTCTCAAACATCTCAACAACTGGGATTCGCTCTTCAAATGACGGAGCATGTCGATGGATGGGCCATTTTTCTTTTGTATCCACCGGCCCACGCTTGTCAATAGGCTCGCCAAGGAGGTTAAATACGCGGCCAAGCGTCTCATTGCCGACGGGCACTTCTATTGCTTTGCCCGTAGCAATTGCCTCTGCACCGCGAGTCAGACCGTCGGTTGATTGCATGCTCACGCAGCGCACGATGTCATTACCCAACATCTGCGCCACTTCGGCTGTGAGCGTCTGCCCTTGAACATTGGGTATCTCAATGGCGGTCAGTATTTCCGGTAGCTCTTCGGATTTAAACCGAATATCTACCACCGGCCCGATCACCTGTTCAACTGTTCCAGTAGCCAATTTCTACCTCCGGTCGTCTGCGGACTTTCTATTTCGATGCTTCTGCGCCGCTGACTATTTCCACTATTTCTGTTGTAATTGCAGCCTGGCGTGCTTTGTTGTACTGCAAAGTGAGATTTGCAATCATCTCACCTGCATTTTTAGTCGCAGCCGACATCGCAGTCATTCGCGCACCCTGCTCGCTTGCGTTGCTTTCAACCAATGCCTGATAGACCTGTGTATCGACATAGCGCGGAAGCAATTTACCCAGCAATTCTTCGGCCTGTGGCTCAAATATATAGTCGGCCTTAGCGGCTTCCTCGCCCGATGGCGCGCTCATCGGCAGCAGTTTCACACAAGTCGGATCTTGGCGCATCGCCGACCCGAATTTTGCATAGATGAGATAGACAGCGTCCACCTCGCCGCTCTCAAACATCGAGCGTGTCTGCATTGTGACTGATCGGATGTCGGCAAATGTTATATCCGCGATGTTGGCTGCAGGTTCTGCAATTATTTGATACGGCTTGCGCTTAAAAAAAGCTGTTGCTTTTGTCCCAATTAAAACAAGCTTGACGCTATTCGGGTCGCGGTCGCCGATTGCATGGATAGCCTTATGCATCACATTGACATTGTAGCTGCCTGCAAGGCCGCGATCCGCGCCAATTACAACAAACGCCGAATTGCGCTCCTCGCGAATTTCCAACAGCGGATGCTTTATCTCGCCGACATTTGCGGCGAGATTCGCCATCACTTCGCGCATCTTCTCGGCATATGGGCGCGCAGACTCAGCGCGCTCTTGTGCCCTGCGCAGTCGTGCAGCGGCGACCATCTTCATCGCGCTGGTAATTTTTTGAATATTCTTAACTGAGCGGATTCTCCGCCGAATATCTTTCGTGCTCGGCATCTAAGCCACAAACCCTGCCTTAAACTCGTTAAGTGCCTTCTTTAGTGTCTCTTCGGTCTTTTCATCGAAAACGCCAGTCTTGGCTATAGCGTGACCGACGTCGGGATACTTGTCGGCCATAAATATATAAAGCTCTTTTTCGAACTTGCCTGCCGCCGATACGGGCAGATCGTCGAGGTAGCCGTTAGTGACCGCGTATATAATAAACACCTGATTTTCAAGTGTAATAGGCGAATACTGCGGCTGCTTGAGCGTGCTGACAATTCGTTCACCGCGCGCTAGCTGATCGCGAGTTGCCTTGTCGAGATCGCTGGCAAACTGCGCAAACGCCTGCAAGTCCCAGTAACGCGCAAGATCAAGCTTGAGCCTGCTCGCAACTGACTTCATTGCCTTTTTCTGTGCACTTGAACCGACCCTCGATACGGAAATTCCGACGCTGATGGCTGGTCGGACACCCGCGTAAAACAAATCGGGTTCGAGATAAATCTGTCCGTCTGTAATTGAGATGACGTTTGTCGGGATATATGCCGACACGTCACCGGCCTGCGTCTCAATAATAGGCAGCGCAGTAAGAGAGCCTCCGCCAAGCTCATCACTGAGTTTCGCGGCTCTCTCAAGCAAACGTGAATGCAGGTAGAAAATATCTCCCGGATACGCCTCGCGTCCCGGCGGTCTTTTCAAAAGTAGTGAGACCTGTCTATATGCCTGCGCATGTTTTGTCAGGTCGTCATAGACCAGCAACGATGCGCGGCCGGAGTCGCGGTAATACTCGCCCATCGAGCAGCCGGCATATGGGGCAATATACTGCAGCGGGGCAGGATCGCTAGCTGCAGCAACAATCACTGTCGTATATTCCATCGCGCCTGCCTTTGTAAGCACGTCGACGATAGAAACAACGTTAGACATCTTCTGTCCAATTGCAACGTATATGCAGTAGACGCCTTGACCCTTTTGGTTAATTATGGTGTCGATGGCAATGGCAGTTTTACCGGTCTGACGGTCGCCGATTATAAGCTCGCGCTGTCCGCGGCCTATCGGAATCATCGAGTCGACGGCCTTGATGCCGGTTGCAAGCGACTCTTTGACCGGTTGGCGCTCGACAACACCCGGGGCGCGTGTTTCGACTTGCCTACGCTCGGTCGTTGCGATGGGGCCTTTGCCGTCAAGTGGCTCACCGAGCGTGTTCACGACGCGGCCCAACAGTGCCTCGCCGACCGGAACGTCGATGATGCGGCCTGTGCGCTTTACTTGATCGCCCTCTTTGATGTCATTGTCAGGGCCCATAATAACACACCCGACGTTGTCTTCTTCGAGGTTGAGCAGCATGCCCATCACGCCGTTCGGAAACTCGACAAGCTCACTTGCCATAGCGTCCCGAAGCCCATATATGCGCGCGATACCGTCGCCGACCTGCAGTACAGTGCCGACTCCGACCTCCGCAAGCTCCTTTTGATACCCTTCCAAGTGGCTTTCAAGAATCTTAGCCACTTCGTCGGGTCGTATATTCACTGCCATCTTGTCACTCCATCTAGCTTTCCAGCAATCGCTCTCTAAGCGTTGCCAGTTGACCGCTGATGCTGCCGTCGATTATTTTGTCTCCCATCCGAACGAGCAAACCGCCAATAAGTGATGGGTCAATTTTCTTTGCAAGCCGAACTTGCTTGCCTGTTGTCTGAAAGAGTTTTGATATTAGCCGCGCTTCCTGATCCGTCAAAAGCTCGACCGCGCCGGTAACTTCGACTTCCACAATGCCGCGCGCCTCATTTGCCAATGCGACATACTCCGACGGAGTTTCCTTAATTACTTCCTCGCGCCGTTTATCGACACACAGATCAAGATAAGAAAGCGTAATGTCGCTTATCTTACCTTTGAATATGTCCGAAAGTATGTCGCGCTTTTTAGCTGGCGCAATTATGGGCGATATTAGCATCTCCCACAGCGGCTGTTTGACAGTCGTAGTCATTTTTTCTGCGCCGAATAAAACAGAGCTCACCAGCCCAAGGTCACTTTCGACCTTATCCACTGCGTCAGCTTTTGTTGCGGCTGCAAAAAGGGCCGCGGCGTACCTGCGCACGATCCGGCGTTCAATCACTTCGCGACCTCTCCCAGTTCATCGATATACTTATCAACGAGTTGCCGGTGCTTATCGTCATCAAGACGCTCGTCGATCAACTTGGACGCAGCATTGACTGCAAGATCAGCTACGCGCATTTTGATCTCAAGGATAGCCTTGTCCTTTTCGCGCACGATCTCTTCATCGGCGCGCGTAAGTACCTGCTCGGCCTTCTTTCGAGCTTCGGCGACGATATCTTCTCGCAGAGCCTGACCTTCTTTAGCGGCCTCGGTAATCTTGGCGCGCATTTCTGCGTCAATATTCGCGAGGTGCTGTTCGTATTCAGCCTTTAGCTCCGCCGCCGCCTTGCGATCATTTTCAGCATCGGAATACTCGTGCTCGACTTCATCGCGGCGAGCATCGATAATGCCTTGAATTGGCCCCCACAGATAGCGCCAGAAGACCAGCACAACCAGTGTAAAACCAGTCAACTGCGTTACTAGGGTTTGCCATTTTGGAAAAAGTTCCACTTTTCAGAACTCCAAACTCCGCTGTCTCGTTTTACTTTGACACGAGATTAAACAGATCTTTTGCGCTGGGCACGCCCATGAACAGCAGAATCAGGGCGATGACGAATGCGTAGATGACCAAAGACTCGATCAGTGCCAAGCCGATAATCATAGCCGTCTGAATCTTGCTTGCCGCTTCCGGCTGGCGAGATATGGCCTCGAGCGCCGATGCGGCAGCCTTGCCCTGGCCAAGTCCGCCACCAATTACGGCGATTGGAACCGCAAAACCGATTGCAATTACTAGTGCGATAACCGCTCCCATTTGAGTGTCAACCTCCTAATTGTGTTCTTCGTGACCTGCAACGGCCACAGATATATAGATACCTACGAGCATAGAAAATACGAGCGCCTGAACGAAGCTCGTGAATATGGCAAAAAGCATCATTGGAAATTGTATCGGCAGCAAATAATATCCGGGCACGCTTTTCATCACTGCCGCGGCTATCATCATCAATACGACAATGACCAAATCCTCACCGAATATGTTTCCGAAAAGACGGACACTGAGCGACAGCGGCTTGGCAAGTTCGCCGATTATGTGTATGGGCAACATCAGCGGCCCAAGCCACCATGGCTCTCCCCAAAAATGCTTTAGATAGCTTTTTAGTCCGCAGCGTGAAATTGCAATATACTGAACAAAAATAAATGCAAACAGCGCCAACGCGACAGTCGTGCCCATATCCGCCGTGGGACTGACAAACCCCGGAATAAGTCCAAAGAGATTGAGTGACAATATAAATATGAAAAACGTCCCAATGACCGGCGTGAGGGCCTTTGCCTCTCTGTCGCCGACGATATTGCGCACAAAACCATTTAGGGCAACAACGCAAAACTCAATAAACGCTTGAAACCGGCTGGGGTTACGCAACTTCAGCGTGCGGCTGACGAAAATAGCCATGCCGCAGAGAAGAATAATGACTAGCCACGTCACCGGGACTATCTCGGGCATCCACTCGGGCAGGATATGCTTCGCTATCAAAAAATGCAGCCAGGTTTTCGACTCTTCCAATCGATTTCTCCGAACTACTTGTCGCCTTTTGGCAATTTTATAAAATCGAGGTTGCGCTTAAAGCAGACTTCACTCTTTGTTTATCTGCTCGATGATGAATATGCTGATTGCTTTCAGCACAATCACTGCCTGCACCAGGCCCAACCCCGCCGCAAATGCTATAATATATGAAATACTTTTTGCACTGATCCAAATGCCAAATGCAAGAACCGCGACGATTATCGGCCAGTGCAAAATCGCCGCGTTAGTTAATACTTTTTTTGCTCTTATGTTATCCGGCCTCACCGACCGCCGAACAACCCAATCAATTGCCGCTAACAGCCCAATTGAGATCGCCGAGCCGATGCTCCATCCCAATGCCGTATGCCAGCCGCCCAAGCTCAACGCGACCATCGCGCCGAACGCCCACGTCCAGGCGCTGGTTTTGTATACGCGGGCTACAAATCCATCATCAATCTTCACTTCGGATGGCATTGAGGATAATCCTTGCGGACTCGTACATTCCAGCAGCAAGACCGAGCAGTGTACATACAAAAGCAAGCCAAGGCTTCGTGCCGAGCTTGCTGTCAAGCCAGTATCCGACGCCCAGGCCGATTAGTGTAGATACAACAATAAGCAGCCCTATGCTGCTTACCATCGCTGCCTGAGTCATCCACCGATTGTTAGTATCGCTCATTGCCGCCGTTACGTCCCGTTACAGCCTCGTCAATAGTACCACACAGTGGCTGTGCAGTCAAAGGGTTCAGTGCGAATTTCTCAAAATATATTGAGCTTTTTTTACCGATAACATAAACAGCCGTCATGAGAACCTGGCCATTAGGATCAAAATAAACAGCGTCATTTGGACAATTAGTATAAAAAACCCGCTCATTACTCGAGAAATAATTAGCGAGCGCGGTGATAGAGGGCTTGCATGGAACCCCGCAATTAAGCCCGATACCGAATCCACAGACCACTGCGTGTATAACGCTGCCCCAATCACCAGCGCGCAAACAAACGGGCAAAGCCGCGCCGCAATTAACACTGCTTCGCTCTTTGCAAACAGTGCCCTTGCCAGCGCGACAACTATCGGAAGCAGTAAGATTACCCACCTCAATTTCGCATGTCTAAAGATTCTTTTACTATTGAAGTGTGCAAGCCTTAGAGTGATCATTTTGCCTCTTGCATGCCTGTTCCTGCC
>JAEWSK010000208.1 GCA_023398345.1 Armatimonadota bacterium
GTGGATGAGTTGCTAAAAGAGATACGCAGCTAGGCGTTATATAAAAACTAACTAAAAATCGAATCCTCCAAACTGGGGGATTCGATTTTTGCATATGAGGTCTGTGATACGAATTACAGCTTGAGTCCGAAAAAACCTCAAAGCAAATTTTGCATATGTGACTTACACGCCAGAGTAAGTATTGCCGATTGTGCACATTGTCTGGTATAATTTATCCAACGCGGCGCCATGGTGCATCGGTTAGCACACGGCTCTTTCAAGGCCGGGAGAGGGGTTCAACTCCCCTTGGCGCCGCCACTATTTCCCTCTCAAAAACCTCGTATTACGGTCCAATTTGCTAACATTATTCATCAATGAGTTTTCGACGCGTTTTACCGCCTCTGCAATTGCGTTTACTGCTGCGGACTTTGATCCTATGCACCCGAAATTTTTAAGGCGTCCATGATGCTGATCTAATGGCGTGCATGGGATAAATGTGGTAGACTTGCTGCGCGGGCAGCAAGAAATATGTGAATCTCAATGTGGGGCAAATCACGCAAAGTGTCTGATTGACGCTGGCTCATTTTAATGATTTCGAATGATGGAAAGGTGATGTTAATGCGAGCTATTGTTGCTATTGTTGTTGGTTTGATTGCTGCCAATGTGACGAGAAATTGCCTGCCGAATGCATCAGTTACTGCCTGGACGGTTGCAGGAATAGTTGTGGGAGCGTCTTTGTCAGGTTTCATAGCTCTGAGCAAAGCCTGGCTTTGGGGCTTTATCGTGGGAGCAATTGATGCCGCCATTAGCGCATTTTTAATTTGGTTTGTATGGACACCAGCCGGTAATCATCAATTTCCTGTAGGTTGGGATCATCTCCTCGGTAGACTACTTTTAGTAGAGCCTGTCATAGGACTTATTGTAGCCGAGATTATCCATCGTGGAGCATTATACCTGGGTGTTCGCAGACATGCTGTCTAGTTGTGCTGAAGACGTAGCTGTTTGTTGTATCTCATGTAATCGGCTGTAAGGTGTGTGCCCAGGCACATCCGCACCAGAGTCTGTGTGCACAACTCTCTCAATGCAACTGGCACAAACATAGGAGGCAAGACACCATTTCTTGCTTACTTTGCGCTTGACCAGCTTACCATCGGGCATAGGCAGTTCCAGTTCTATCTTCTCACCGAAAAGCCTGTCGCGCCAGCCCAAGTCAAATCTCATAGCGGCACCGTCGATGTATCAGCAATTCCCTCAATGCACCTTTTCTGTAGGCAACTGCCCGTACTCTGAGAAACGCCCAACAACCTCCGGGTATTTCTCGGCGAACTGCTGGTAGGCTTGCCACCAACTCTCGGGGCAAAGCTCCTCTTCTGACACGTCTACATTGGTGTCCAATCCTAGAGCGCTCGCGTGAAGGCGATAGGCGTTGACGAAGTTGATCTCGGAGCCGAACACTGCCAGCCCTGATTGACGATGAATGTTTTTCGCCTGCATGAATTCGAACATCCAGTTGCAGCACGATGCCGCCCACGTTCCCAGATAGAATGCCAATACACCGTGCCAGCCTACAAACACGAAACCACCTACCACTTGTGCGGCCAGTATCAGTCCAAAACCGCTGAAGTAGCTGTAGGCCGTGCCGAGGCCAGGTAGCCCGGAGACCAGATACATGCCCCTACGAGTGATAAAGGAGCCAATCAATGAAGCAACGAATACGGCAAGGCCAAGGTGCAACGGAGGGATATGGGTAACGACACACTCTATGCCCACAATAAGCGAGAGTACGGAGGGGATGTGCTCCAGTCCTTCCGTTGTTTTCAGAACTCGCCAAGCATCAACCCTGGGATACAGCCGAGCTATAAGAGCAAAGGCGTAGTCCATGGGTAGCCGGATCTTCAGCCCTCTGGGCGTGTAGATCGCCATCGTTCCCTCCTTCCTCTCTTCAAAGAGCTATCCTGCTATGTTCGTTGCCGCGGACGCAAATTCCTGCTGTCTTGCCCCTTATGTTGTGTTGAGAAGTTGTGCACACAAACTTCGGCGATGCTGCTTGCAACCAAGCGAACATAATATTTAACTCGAATTATACTCCATCCGCCATGCTCTTGCAAAAACGGCGTATGCAGCAGCGGCGTGTTTGTCGGCTTTCTTAATGATGTAAAAAAGCCCGGTAAAGCATCGTATGCAATACCGGGCGGAGCTACTAATGATTGTCTTATTTGGAGCGGTCGTTTTTGCCGATCCAAACTCCCATGCCTTCGTCGTATCTCCAGTTTTTCACTGGTGCAGTCAGCTTGTGCTTCGGTCTGTCCTGAGCCGCCATTTCAATTGTCTCGTCCCAGGTCTTAACGCCGCTGATAGCGTCCATTTTTGTAATATTCTGGCTGCCGACGGTGCAAGCAATTCGAATAGCTTCCTCGATTGACTTTCCGTTTAGGTATGCTGCGAGGAAACCGGCAATGCTGCTGTCGCCTGAACCGGTCGCTGATGCAACGGGAATGTTATATGCCTCTTCATGCAGCTCTCTGTTTGCCCACGAATCCAAGTCGGCCGGCTGTGCTGGCCCCATGTTGGATAGGGCTTCTTTTGATGCGGTTCTGAGGTAGAAACCGCGGTATCCGCTCTTGCATGTGGCAATTTTCGGCCCCATTGCCAGCAGTTTGTCGCCAAGTTCATTGAGCATATCCAGCGTCAAAGGTTCAAGAATATCGTGTCCTGACCCATGCGACTGCAGATAGTCGAACTTGGGGCGATCTATCATGAACATTGTCTCTTCCACGCTGGGCAGATATATGTCGACGTAGGGCAGAAGTCGCTTCAATAGCGATTCCCAGTCCACCTTGCCGGATTCGGACTTTGCGTCCGGCAGTGACATATCAAGCGATGTGGTGATTCCCATTTCCTTAACTCGCTTGAATATCTTAACCAGCTCGCTGCCGCCGTCGGAGTAAATTTTCTTCATCAGCGGCGGATAGCCGAAGTGGAAGATTTTTGCTTTTGAGACCACATCATAATCGATGTCGTCAGCGCAAAACGTGTTGTTTGCGCCCGGATTATGGAGAAATATGCGGTCTATGCCCGGAGGTGCGAGAGCTACAGTGTATGAAGTCTCCTCGCCATCTACAACAGTCATGCTGTCGGATAGACCTCTTTTTTCTAAAAGACCGAGCAGTCCTTTTCCAAAGAAGTCATTTCCTATCTTGCCCATGAGCTTTGTTTTGATGCCCAAGGTGACAAGGTTGATGCCTGTGTTTGAGACCGGCCCACCGCTGGATACTACACAGTTCTTGACATTAACAAGTTTCCCAGGCACAAGTATTTTTGACATATCACGTACGTCCGATTCGGGAAATACTGGTATGACGTCAAAGCATATATGGCCTGCTACTACGACTTGTACATCTTCCATTTTGTTGATTGTTCTCCTGTTAATGCCTCCCGAATCATACGGGAGGCATTGATAAAATATACTAACTATTCGAATTCTATTTCGATTGTGATTATCTTGTTTGTCTGCGCTTCGACTTTGACGTCATGCCCATTGCTCACGCCAATTTCCGTTTCGCGCTCCTCATTCATGTTGGTGATATACGCGCACTTCACTTCTTTAGCAAAATGCAGCGTCCCCTGCGCAGCATCCGACGAAGGGTTGAACATTCGCACTATGAATGAATCGCGATCCTCGGCTTTTTTGAAGCACGAAACAACCAGCTTGTCTGATTTTAACTCGTAGAAGCTGTTGTCAAGAGGCAACGTGCCCAAATTATGCCACATTGTCTGCACAGGAAGCATCGGCACATTGAAGTCTATCGCTTCATCGTAGACATTTCCCTGCTCCCAATCGCCCATGTGAGGATACACGGCATAATTGAACTCAAGCTTGCCTTGCAGTTGGCTGCCTTTCTGCGCCGGATATTCGCTTACAACGTGATAATCCGTGCAGATGGATGCTCGCACGCTTCGGAACAGAGTGATTGCGAGGGTTCTCTCGGCATCGTCCATTGCCTCATATTCTCCAAGGCAATCGTTCACTACCGAGAGCCCCGATTTTCCGTCGCTCAGATCGACGAAGTATTGCTGTGGCAATATCTCCATTCCCGGAGTGTACTCACCGTTTTTATCTTTTACCGGCACAACAGGGCGCTTGTCCACTGTGAAATGACCTGCTGAACACGCATTTTTCGCTTGAATGCCCGTCGGGAACAACGCTCGCATCCGATGGTCTTCAACAGTGTTGTCGATTACTGTGCGTATGTCTACTCTTTCAGAGCCGCGCTTAAGGGTGAGATAGGTAACGATCTTGAGTTCCTTCTCGTTATCGACCCTGCGGCTTTCGCCATCGATTCCTGTGTAGTTCTTGGGTACCAGGCACTTCTCCGGCAGTTGCATTTTTATTTCTATGCCGACTGTCGCGCACAGAGGACCATTTTCTTCGATCCATGTTCTCGCCTGTGCATTCCGAGTGCTGTAGATTCGATTGTGATACGGCGGATGATATATCCAGTAGTTACCGGAATCTCCGGCATCCTCGAAGTAGTTCATGTCATTGAACACTTTGCCGGTGGCCTTCTGCGTGAGATCGAACGTTCCATTGCTGTTGATCTTTACGCGAAGATGCTCGTTTTCGAGTATATTGTGGCAGCACATTATATCTTGGCCCTTGCTTGTGCAGCAAGCCTGCCCGAATATAGTGTTTCTGCCGAATCGCACGCCCGGTACCACCTTGTAAGTGCTGTATCCTCCGGCCGGCACATTATCCGCGTTTATGAACAGCTCATGCCTGTCAATGTAGTAAGGCCACGGTCTGGAATTTCTGTCATGAACGACAGCGTCGCGCGATATTCGAGAAATCGACTGTATCTCGACTGGGTTGCCATCGGCATCGACAACGCTGAAATCCCAGAAGTTCTCATCGCGTGGAATGTCCACGGAGATCTTCATCACGTTGCTCCGCGTTTTCCATGACGGGTTGATAACAACTATGAACTGATCTTCGGGTTTATAGGCGGAGAAATCGATCGACTTCAGAATTTCGCCTATCGCGTTTTCAGATACTACGTCCGCCAACTCGATTGCCTGATTGAGCCTGTACATGACGTCATTTACCGTCTTATCCTGTGTGACTCCGTTTATAGAGTCATGAGGATGCGACTTCATCATATAATCCCAAGCAAGCGCCAGATACGATCTCGGATACTTGGCCTGTAGGTTCGTGTCCGCCAGTGCCGACAGCGGTTCCGCTGTGTGTATAAGCATGTTCTGCGCTTTTTTGTTGAGCTGTTTTATAGGCGCGCGTGTCGCCGCGGCATTGAGTGTTCCGGCGGACGGCGGGCCGTCGCGCAGTTCGCCCTTTATAACGCGAAGCTTGGAAGAGTCGATTGATTCTTTCAGCGCGTTGACATAGTCATTAAGTGTGGCATGTTCAAACTCCTTGTCGTCGAACATGTTATTTGCTTCGGATATGATCCGGCCCAAAGCAGGCACGGCAGAGGTGAAGTCGCAGCCGCACAGAAACAGCCTGTCTTCCTGCGCCAGAGTGTCATTTGTCTCGTTCCAAGCTCTCTGTATGCCGTCCTTTAGCGCCTCGCCGTGGTAGTCTTTCGGATTTGTGACTTTAAAATGGTCTCGCTCGCTGCATTTTTCGTCAGCCCTGTGGAAGACTACTCCTGCAACCTGCGGGCCGAATTTGTAATCCGGTCCAAAATAGTTGGCTCCGTACGACGCTGAGATACATGCGTTCATAAAGAAGCTGTGCCTGCCGCCTGGCCCCAGCCTTGAGGTCAACACTCTTGTTCCATCAGGTGACTCCCATAGGAACTCGGCGTTTGGTGCGTGCTCAGTTGTTATTCTCTTTGCAGTTACAATGAAGTCGATACCGAAACCGGCGTGTATTTGCGGGAACTGAGCAATCTGGCCCCACCCGAAGCTGGTGTATCCGATTTTAAGACAACTGCCCAAGCTGTTGGAATATCTGATTCCCTTTAGCAGGTTTCTGACGAGACACTCCGCGTCCAGCGGCCACGTATCCGGCAATGTGAACCACGGGCCGACTATTATCCGCCCGGCCTTCACGTAACTCTTAATCTTGTCTTCTGCCTCCGGTCGTATAAGCAGATAGTCTTCAATGGGCACGCTTTGCCCATCCATCAGGAAACATCTGTAGGATGGATCGGTATCCAACAGTTCAAGGATCTCGTCCATCAATTCGACGAGCAGATGCCTTGTTTTCCATATAGGATATCGCCACTCCCTGTCCCAATGGGTATGCGGCACAATATAGCCTTTACTCTTATTTTCCTTCATATGGGGTCTCCGTTTAAACTATTTACGCATCTATCTATGCGTCGGGATATTCATTACATAGCAATCGCAGAGGAGCAGCGTCTTCCACTATGTCGGCAAAACGACTTACTTTTTCTGCAAATCGATTGTCAACGACATCGTCGTTTACGCTCGATACTTCTCCGCAAACAAGAACATCGCCGTCCTTTGCCGCCCAGAATTTGTGGTACATGCGCGGAGTAAGCGTGATGCTTGCGCCTGGTTGAATCGTAAGTGTGCCACCGGGGGCTACAGATTTGAGGCAGCCGTCGCAGTAGACTTCCACGTTGTTCTTTGTGTCAACTGAATCATCTTCGAGAGCATTGTAGAGCTGAATCACCATCGGGCCGCCGCCGCGGTTAATGATGTCTTCGGTCTTCACCCAGTGAAAATGCAATGGCAGGCACTGGCCCGGGGCCATAATAATGATCTTCTCCGCGTAGGGAGTGCCGTTCTTTGGGTCTTTGACGTTGCCGTTTCGCAAAGTAAATAGCACTGCGCCTACGTTTGCAAAATCATTGCTTCCAAAATCGGTAATATCCCATCCCAGTCCGTTGGTTTTGATTCTGCCGCTCGACGAGCTATTTTGTTTCCATTCGTCCGGTGTCCAATGGCCGAATGGCGGAAGCGCGAATTTATTGTTTTCTAGAGCTTCCAAAGCAATTCCTATAGCTGTGTTGATCTCTGATCTTTTCATCTTAATTCTCCTGGTGCGGCTGCACCGCCTATTCTTTATATTTTAAGCCAAACTTGTATAAGCTAGGTCAAACACACAATGTTAATTGTATAGTTCCGGCCGAGAATGGTCAACTGCTCACGTTGCCGGGTTGTTATGTTAAATTAGTGCTGCCTCGCGCAATGCAAGCAGCGTTTGCTTGTCCCGTTCAAAACATGTGCAACCTTGGGTAAATTTTTTTTGCAAAGCAATTATTTAGGAAGTGATCCCCATGAAACGAAATCAAAGCAGAGTGGCAAAAGTTGCTGCATATGCTGAGATGGTGGATTTTCCATGCACTAAGCAAGAGTTGTTGCAAATGGCAGAGGAGTTGCAGTTTCCGGACAGTGTCTTAGACGTTTTGGAAGATTTGCCAAATATAAAGTTCACATGCGAGTCCGATCTTGTGGCCAGCGTAAGTGACTTGGAGTGCTCGAAGGGTGAAACAAAAATAGCCCGACGCAGCAACGCCGGGCCCGTCTGTTCAGGTTCGGTATAATTTACCTGCACCTGACTCCCGGCGGGATCAACACTTTGTTGATCTTAAAGACCATGCCGTTGCTCGCCGAGATGCCCTCGCCCAAAAGTTGCGCACCATCAACACAGACAGTTGAGTCTACTGCTCTGACGGTGATAGTGCCGCCGTCCAAAGTTTTTAGCTGCAGCGGGCAGCATTTTGCGTTTTGCAGCTCGCAGAGTGTGTAGTTGCCCTTTACGATATGATGCAGCAGGATAGCTGTTAGGGTAGATTTGTTTCGCGGATTGAGCAACTCATCTGCCGTAGGATCGCACAGATTTTCCCATGCGCAGTTGATAGGGGCAAATACAGTAAATGCGCAGCACTCTTTGAGTGTTTTTGTGTATCCAGCGCATTGAATTGCTTTGCCCATGAATGAGAGGTCGCTTTGTTCCCACACGATAGTGGGAATTGTTGCGCCGATTGCACACACAGCATTCGTCATTGCCAGCGCAACTAATATTGCAATTAAGAAAAGTTTCACACGAGCACACATCACAGTCAGCCTCCGCATCCACGGCTTTGATAAGTGTTACCCGCGCGCGCTTTTTAGAAAACGATTACTCTTTTGCTCCTTTGATGTGGTGATAGACATATAGAACAAATAGCGCGACCAGCACAAGCACTATCGCGACGTCTGCTTTGTGGAAATACGCCTTTAGACGGGTATCCCACTGGTTTCCCAGCAATTTTCCCACCCATGCGAGCCCCAAGCACCACGGCAGCGAGCCTGCAAACGTGTATACAATAAATCGTCCGAAGTGCATCCGAGAGATGCCCGCCGGAAATGAGATAAATGTCCTCACGACCGGCATAAGTCTGGAGAAAAATATCGCAGTCTCGCCGTGCTTTTTAAACCATGCGTCGGCTCTGTCGAGGTCTTTGTGTCGGACAAGAATATATCTGCCGTATTTTTCTACAAATGGCCTGCCGCCGAACTTGCCGGCCCAATATGCGACCATCGATCCCCAAACGCACCCCAACGCCCCCGATACGCCCATCCACCAAATGCTGTATTGGGCCGGGTCTTTGTAGACCATATAGCCTCCGAACGGCATTATGACCTCACTGGGCAGGGGTATGCAGGCACTCTCGATACCCATCATCAGGATTATTCCTGTGTAGCCGAGGTGCGTGATGTTTACGGTGATCCAATGGGTTATATGATGCAGAATTGCTTCCAAGCAGTCCTCCCGCGGGGATTTATCCCACTTTAACTATTATACATGAGGGAGTAAGGAATTGGAAAATAAGTGATGGGCAATTGCGTATGGGATTTATGCGCCCCAGGTGCGCCGCCATGCTTCGACGATGTTTTTGCCTGAGTATACAACCGTCTGCGGCGAGATTTTCTTAACTCCCTCGCGCTCACGAATGCCTTCGTAGGTGTCGTTTCGGAAATATCTCACTGCGATTTCTGTCGGCGAATCGACAGTAAACGGCTTAATCGTCTTTATCTTTTTAGTTGCGGCGTAGGCTTTGTCGCGAATGAGTTGATGAACTTCCTTCATAGGCTTGAGCACGGCCGCATGTCTGGATATGCCTTCTTTGACGACAGCGCATTCAATGTCAGGTGATAATAACTGAGCTTCCTTGCATGCCTTGTCATCGCCGCTTACCATTACAAACGGCACTCCAAAGAAGCCGGCGGTTGCCGCGCTAAGGCCAATTTCACCCATAGGCTGGCCGTTAATGCGCATTTCAACCCATGACGCGCTCGACATTGTGTGCTCGAGCACGGCTCCCGGCGTGCCGGCCATTGCATGTACGCCGATTTGGAACAGCCCGTCGAACGACTCATCAATCAGATGCACATAATCTCTGCGAGGCGTGCCTTGAATATATCGCGCGCCTTCATGGAGCATATCCCAGCGGAAGTTGCGGACCATATTTGCGCCGTGGCTGTCGAGCACGAGTATGTCTGTCGCGCCACCGTCAATAGCGCCCTGTACGGCCGCATTGACTTCAAGCGTCAGCCATTCTCTCGATTGCTCATATCCCGGCTCGCCGGTAAATGTTTGGGATTGATTTATAATCCCACCGACGCCTTCCAAGTCCGTCAAAATATATATCTTCACGTGACCCAGCCCCAACTTCCGACTTAACGTCCAAAAAGGGAGATCCTATTGGTTCTCCCTTTTTAGTAAAGCATCTGATAAAATATACGAGCGGCTTAGATAGCTCGGGTAATCTTGCCTGCTTTCAAGCATTTTGCGCAGACCCGCATTTTTCGGGTTGTGCCGTTTACGCTGGTTCTTACGGTCTGCAAATTGGGCAGCCAGCGGCGCTTGGTGCGCGGAGCGCGCAAAGCCCACGATCCAGAATGGATGTGACGTATATTCTGACCAAACTGCGGACCTTTGCCGCAGACATCGCATATATTAGACATATCTAAAGGGACCTCCTGAAACTTACAAAGACGCAATCGACATTTTAACACATCACCAGCTACCGTGCAAGCAGTTGAGAAGCTTTTCAGATTTACTGGGAGAATTTAATCGATAGAGCGCTAAATTAGAAAGCAAAGAACGGCTTTTTGAGATGACTATATGCAAAACACAGAGATAACTGAACTAATTAAGCACCCGCGCGTGCTGGACGCGCATGAAAGCGTGCGCCGAGCATCTGGAGTAATACGTGCGTCGGACGGCGCATGTGCTCTTGTCGTGCGCAATGGATGCATTGCAGGAGTTGTGACAGAGCAGACGATAGCGTCAACGCTCTCGCGCTCTGATGATTTGGATTCGGCCTTAGCCATGCCGATAGACACACTTGTTGAAGCGTATCCGATTTATGTAAACATCTCCACGTCTATGCGTGACGCGGCTCGG
>JAEWSK010000229.1 GCA_023398345.1 Armatimonadota bacterium
TCCTAGGGTTATGTGTATGATACTGCGTCATCTACTAATTGGAGCAGAGTTAGGCGCAAGCAAGAATGGCGAGGCGGATGGGATCGGCTGCAAAAGAGGTCGCTAAAGAGCGCTACGATCGGCATAAAGTCGCCGATCGTATTATCGAGATATGCTCATCATTGGTTGCATCCGGCAAACAGGGGGATAACCATGGAATATAAAGACGTCATTATCGGCAAGGACGCTCAAATCGACGAATGCGTCAAGCTCGGCTACCGCACTGGGCGAAATATTGCGGATCACACCCTGCGTATCGGCGATGACGCCTGTATAAGATACGGTACGATCATCTACGGCGGCACAACCATCGGCAACAAACTTGCAACCGGCCATAATGTCACCATTCGCGAAGAAAACCAGATTGGCGACGGGTTCAATGTGTGGAATTGTACCACTATAGATTACGGCTGCAAAATCGGCAATAATGTCAAAATACATTGCAACTGCTATATTGCGCAGTTTACCGTAATAGAGGACAATGCATTTATGGCTCCCGGTGTGACGATTGCAAATGACATTCACCCCGGCTGCGAGTTTTCATCCAAGTGCATGAGAGGCCCGCATATCGAGGAGGGCGTTGAGATAGGTGTCAACGTAACAATTATCCCGTTTGTGCGGATTGGCGCACACTCGGTTATCGGATCGGGCGCAGTCGTCACAAAGGACATCCCCCCCGGATCGGTCGTAGTGGGCAATCCTGGGCGCGTCATATGCAGTATTCATGATCTCAAGTGCCAGTCCGGTCTACTCGACAGGCCGTATGCGCACATATTATTGAGCGGGAAGGAAGGGTAAGCACCCATGGTTCCACTTATTGATCTCAAAATCCAGCACAAGTCCATTGCCGCCGAGGTAGAAGCTGCGATCTCCAACGTCTGCGCAAATACCGCGTTTATACTTTCCGACGAGATGAAATCGTTCGAGTCAGAATTTAGCGCATATTGCGGAGCAAAACACGGCGTGGGTGTAGCCAATGGCACCGAGGCGCTGTTTTTGGCGCTAAAGGCGCTGGGCGTAGGTGCGGGAGATGAGGTTATTGTCCCCGCAAATACGTTTATTGCCACCGCTGCCGCCGTTTCTCACACCAACGCGACTCCTGTGTTCGTTGACATTGATCCGGAGACCTACTGCATAGACCCTTCCAAGATCGGCGCGGCAGTCACTGAGAGGACTAAGGCAATAATGCCGGTTCATCTCTACGGCCACGCCGCAGACATGGACTCTATAATGGCAATTGCCCGTGCAAATGGCTTGAAAGTCGTCGAGGACTGCGCGCAGGCGCACGGGACTATATATAAGGGCAAACATGTTGGCTCCATCGGCGACGCAGCCGGTTTTAGCTTCTATCCATCAAAGACCTTGGGCGCTTATGGCGATGCTGGGATGGTGCTTACAAACAGTGACGAGGTGGCCGACAAGCTCAAGCTTTTGCGAGACAATGGACGCACGACATGGTATGAGCATGCGATTATCGGTTACAATTCCAGGCTGGATGGAATCCAGGCGGCAGTTTTGCGCGTAAAGATAAAGTACTTGGATAAATGGGTAGATGCCAGGCGCGCGCATGCTAAGCAATACGGCGAACTACTCAGCGATGTCAAGGACTTGACGTTGCCGGTGGAGAAGCCATACACGAGACACTCCTATTATGTCTACGTGGTTCGCGTCGATAATAGAGATAGTGTAATGGCAAAGCTCAAGGAGAAAGGCTGCGGGTGCGGGATTCATTATCCGTTGCCGCTGCATCTCCAGCCAGCCTACGCGTTTCTTGGGGGCAAACCGGGGGATCACCCCGTCTCCGAGCGCTATGCAAGCCAGATAATGTCGATTCCGATGTTTCCGGAACTAACGCCTGAGCAGGTTTCAGAGGCGTCGTCAATCATAAGAGAAGCTATTGTTTAACTGTAGTGACAATAATTGATGACTTATCAGAGGTAGTAATTATGGCGACTGCAAATGGCGCCGCCGAGAATCAAAAAACAATAAGGTTATGCGAAGCTCATCCGATCAATGCGTACAAACTTAAGCGGGTGCTGGATATAGTGGCCGCCTTAATAGGGCTATTGATTGCGATGCCGTTCGCCGCCGTCATAGCGATATTAATAAGAATATCGAGCCCTGGGCCGGTGCTGTTCAGACAGCCGCGTGTGGGCAAGGACGGGGAAATATTCACGTTCTACAAGTTCCGCAGCATGCGCATGGGCAATGATGACAGCGAGCACCGCAAGTATATAAAGCTATTTATCGAAGGCAACGAAGAGGAGCTTTCAAAATTTCAAAACGGCAAAAAACTCTATAAACTGACTGGCGACGAGCGAGTCACGTTTGTAGGCAAGTTCTTGCGCAGAACCAGCCTTGATGAGATTCCACAGCTCTATAATGTTTTGCGAGGTGAGATGAGTATGGTCGGCCCTCGGCCGCATCTTGCCTATGAAGTCGAACTCTATAGGGATTGGCATCGACGAAGACTGTGCGGGCTGCCCGGTATTACCGGTTGGTGGCAGGTTCACGGCCGCAGCCGAGTGCCGTTCGACAAGGCTGTCGAGATGGATATTTGGTATTTGGAGCATCAGTCGCTGATTCTCGACATCTGCATTATGCTGCGCACTGTAACAAAGGCTATTGTCGGTCGAGGGGCGTGCTGAGGCAATTTCTGAGGGAGAGATATGAGCATTAGAATTGGAGTTGTTGGCGCAGGTTACTGGGGACCCAACATAACACGTAATTTTTACCAAATACCGTCGTGCGAGATGTCGATGTGCTGCGATATGGACGAAAAGCGCCTCGCGCACATGAAAAACCTCTATCCTAACGTCGAAACGACCACCAACTACGATTCGATGATTAGCAGTCCTTCCATTGATGCCATTGCCGTATGTACGCACGTAAGCGCTCACTATCCGCTTGCAAAGAAGGCGCTCGAAGCAGGCAAACATGTTCTCATAGAAAAGCCGATGACGGCCAAGGTCAGTGAAGCCGAGGAGCTTGTCGCGCTGGCAAAAGCCAAAGGCAAAGTGCTAATGGTGGATCACACATTTGAATACACCGCCGGCGTCAACAAGATGAAAGAAGTAATTGAAAGTGGCTTGCTGGGCGATGTGCTCTATGTACACTGCTCGCGGCTGAATTTGGGCATATTTCAGCGTGACATTAATGTCGTCTGGGACCTTGCTCCTCATGACCTATCGATCATTTTATACGCCACCGGTCTCCAACCCGAGTCCATTCGCACAGTCGGTATGAAACTGCTGCATCCGAAGTTGGAAGACGCGGCATTCGTTACGCTCAAGTGCGCAAATGGGGCCAGTGCGGCCATTCATGTGAGTTGGGTTGACCCGCTAAAGATACGCAAGGTCAGTGTCGTCGGAACAAAGCAAATGCTGGTATACGACGATCTCGATCCCCTTTCAAAAATTCAAGTTTATGATAAAGGCGTAGACAACCCGCCGCACTATGACACGTTTGGTGAGTTTTTGTGCTCATATAAATACGGCGATATCCACATGCCCAAGCTTAAGGAAGCCGAGCCGCTGAACATGATGTGCAGACATTTTCTGGAGTGCATTGAAACAGGCGTAACGCCTCGCAGTGACGGTGAAAGCGGTCTGCGAATGGTAAAGCTGCTCGCAGCCTCTGACGCCTCGCTCGCCGCGAATGGCATGGAAATTAAGGTATCGGTATAAATTATGCAGCCTGACCATAATGCCAGGATGCTGTAATCGTGCCCGCGTATAAGGAGGAGCTTGCCTTACCGGGTACGATAGCTGATCTACGGACGAACAGACCTGATGTTGACATACTCGTAATCGACGATGGTTCTCCCGATGAGACTTCGTCAGTTGCGAAGTCTTTGGGTTGCAAGACTGTTACACTTCCTCACAATCTCGGTATCGGTGGTGCAGTGCAGACGGGTTTGATATATGCTGCACGCAACGGATATGACTATGCCGTTCAATTCGACGCAGATGGTCAACATATTGCAGGCGAGATTGAGAAGATCGCTTCAGTTGTTATTGAGGGCCATTGCGATGTAGCTATAGGCTCGCGTTTCCTCACAGCGGGCGGTTTCAAATCCACGTTCATGCGCCGATTTGGGATTTTACTGTTTCGATGGGTGATCTCTGCTGCTACACATCATCGCATCACGGATTCTACCTCCGGGTTTCGTGTATTTAACCGAAAGGCAATACGCTTTCTCGCGCTGGATTACCCATGCGACTACCCTGAGGTCGAGGCCGTGGTAGTATTAGTGAAGAATGGTTTTGCCATTAAGGAAGTGGCGGTGGAAATGCGCGAACGTCAGGCAGGTGTGTCTTCAATTCGTCCATTTCATGCCGTGTATTATATGGTCAAAGTGATGCTGGCGATTTTGATGAGTGTGCTCCGAGGATCAGCAGTCAAAGTAATTAACGACGAAAGCGAGGTCGAGCAATGAATCCCAAAGTGCAAATAATTGCAGTGTTTGGGACGCTGCTTATTGCGGCATTTGTGCTTGATCTTGTGCGCAAAAGGAAACTGCGAGAAGAATATTCGCTGATTTGGTTGAGCGCGATCATCTGTCTAGGTATACTGGCTTTTGACCGTCCACTTGTTGCGAGTCTGGCCCATTTGCTGGGCATCGCTTATGCGCCCGCAGCCCTGTTTGTGGCCGGATTGGCTGTCGGATTTCTATTGTTACTGAATTTCAGCGTAGCTATATCTCGTCTGATTGAGCGAAACAAGCGACTTACACAAGAGGTTGGCTTATTGCAGACCCGTTTGGATGAGTCGGAAGCAGTGCGATTAGATGTTGTGCAGACGGCACGCTCTATAGTCGATGAAGATTCGAATCATCTATGCTGATATCGTCAATTTGAGGAGTCATTGAATGCAGCGAGTGCTGGAATCTGTGTCGTCACGAAAGATAACTATTTATATTGTGCTGTTTATCTGCCTAATCCTCAGGGCTGGCTATGTTTGGCACTGTCGCGATGTTCCGCCGGGGGGCGACGGCTTACTATATTCGAAGATTGCACAAAACCTCGCTGCTGGTAAAGGGT
>JAEWSK010000310.1 GCA_023398345.1 Armatimonadota bacterium
AAGTGTAATTGTAGCCGGCTCGATAGGCCCACTGGGCGTTCGGCTTGCACCGATGGGACATCTCACTGTCGATGACCTCAAAGCTGCAATCACTGTGCAGGTAAAGGGGCTTGTCGAAGGTGGAATCGATGTAATTTTACTCGAAACACAGACCGATCTTGAAGTCGTCCGCGCAATCCTGGAAGCAGTATTTGATAGTTGTGCTCTGCCGGTGATGTGTCAATTCACAGTTGGCGATGACCTCACTACACCAATTGGCAACACACTCGACGACATCGTTCAAGGACTTTCGGATTACCCGATAAGCTCCATCGGCGTGAACTGCGGAGTCGGCCCAGAGGGTGCGCTACGCGCCGTGCAGTCGTTAAGCGAGATATGCGCACTGCCGATTTCAGCACAGCCCAATTCCGGCTTTCCGGCAAATGTTGACGGCAGAACACTGTTCATATCCGGCACTGACTACTTCGCTGACCGTGGAGTTGAGATTGTCGAAGCGGGTGCATCTATTATTGGCGGATGCTGCGGAACCACTCCGGCACACATTCAATCGCTGGTTACAAAGACAAAAATACTGCCGCTTCCAAAGCACACTGTTGTCCGCGCTCCGCGCGCACGTGCAGTTGCGACAAAAGTAGTCTGTGAACAAAGCCCACTGCTTAGCAAGATGAATGGTAAGTTCATCACAATAGAAGTCACTCCACCAAAGGACACCAATTACAAAGACTTAGTAAACAAGCTGCGGCCATTAGTCGACGCGGGTATATCGGCAATCGACGTGACAGACAACCCAATGGCATCGATGCACATGAGCGCAATTGCATTTGCGCATTTGGTAAAAGAAGAACTCGGCATCGCAACCATATTGCATCTAACTTGCCGCGACTTAAATTTACTGGGCATGCACTCAGCATTACTCGGCGCGGCAGCGCTCGGCGTCGACGGAATTCTCGCGTTGACAGGCGACCCGGCTACCGTAGGTGATTTTCCGTCTGCAACGTCGGTATTCGATGTCACATCAGACGGGCTTGCACGAATAATCAACTCACTAAATTGCGGCGTTGATTATATCGGCAAAGAGATAGGACAGCCGACCAACTTCGCGATAGGCGCCGCGTTCAACCCATTTGCCGCCGACATGGAAAAAGAACTGAATCGGCTTGCAAAAAAGCGTGAAGCCGGAGCGGGTTTTCTGATGACCCAGCCGGTCTTCGACGTCGAGCACCTAAAGACCGCCGTAAAGCAACTTCCATTGGATTGGAACCCACCGATACTCGTCGGAATACTGCCGCTCAGAAGTTCACGTCATGCGGAATTTCTACATAATGAGGTTCCGGGAATCACTATTCCAGATGACGTCCGAGCAAAACTCGCAAGCGCAGATGCCGACACCGCAAAGCGCATCGGAATCGAATACGCAAAAAGCATATATAAGGCCGCGCGCAACTCGTTTGGTGGAGTCTACTTCATGCCGCCCTTTAATAATTATGACGCTGTGCGAGAAGTGATGGCCGAGTCTTAGTCAAAGACATCAGGAATATGTTTCTCAATGGACGTATGACAAAAAAATGTGCCGCACTACAAAAGTACCAATGTGTCTGAACGCACTAACTCAAACCAACTGAGTAAATGACTTCGCTCTATAGTTCGGCATGCCAAAAACTCCCTGCAAAAGCGCACCAAAGCGAGTTAGCGGCAAACTTGACATGGAATTACGCGCACATTATACTCATATCAGATCAGGCGGCTCCGATTTTTAATGGGGTGCGGCTGGGCCGTAATTAAAGGCAGCAGGTTTTATTAGCCCTGTGGGACTGTAAAATGTCCCATGGGGCTTTTGTGACTCTGGAGGGCGAAGTGTCCAATTTTGCCGAGCGTAAATCGTCTGCAGCAATACTATCGGTAATATCGAATGCCACGCTGATCGTGCTCAAAATCGTGGTGGGCATTGCGATTCAGTCTGTGTCGGTCATATCGGAAGCAATCCACTCCGGCGTGGACATGCTCGCCGCGATGATCGCGCTATTTGCCGTCAAATCATCAGAAAAACCCGCAGATGATGAGCATCCATTTGGCCACGGAAAGATCGAAAACATCTCCGGCACCATAGAAGCAATTCTAATATTCGGAGCCGCCGCATGGATAATATACGAAGCCGTCCAAAAGCTTATCCATCCAAAACCCATTGCCGATGCATCGTGGGGCATCGGCGTAATGCTTCTATCGGCGCTCGCGAACATATTTGTCTCAAGAGTGCTTTTTAAAGTCGGCAATGAGACAGACTCGGCCGCTCTCAAGGCCGACGGTTGGCACTTGATGACTGACGTCTATACTTCCGGCGGCGTAATGACGGGTCTGGGGATAATCTGGATCACAGAGCGCATCCTACCCGGCTACAACATTCAATGGATTGACCCAGTAGCTGCAATTGCAGTCGCATTACTTATTCTCAGGGCTGCATACAAACTGACTGTTGAATCCGGCCGCGATCTTTTAGATGCGAGTCTTCCTCAAGATGAAGAAGATTGGATACGGACTTACGTTAGCAAAATGGCCGGAACAGTTAGAGGATTTCATCGTCTGCGCACTAGGAAATCAGGCGCACATCGATTTGTGCAGTTCCATCTTTTGGTGCATGCCGATATGTCAGTTGACGAATCGCACAAACTCCATGACGCGATAGTCGCCGCGATAAAAGAGCGCTTCCCGGCAAGCACAGTTACAATTCATGTAGAGCCATGCGATCTTTCATGCGGCACAGACTGCATTGACGGATGCTTTATGAGCGACGAAGACCGCAGCGCGCTGGTGAATGCGAGTCAAAAGTAAGCCCTCGAGGCTTGGCACTCAGAGCCGCGCTTGACCGTCGAGCATAGCGCCGCTATAATGTAAAAAGTTGATGATTCCGAGCCCCTGCATTATACAGGGGCTTTGCATTATGTACGGAGGCATACGTTGCGAGTACTCGTCACAGGCGCATGTGGAATGCTCGGGTCGCTGGTCTGCAAAGCGCTCGAAGACAAACACACTGTAATTGCTACGGATATCGTCGATGGTTGCGAACTGCTCAACATTGCCGATACCGGATCGGTATTTGATGTCATCAATCGAACCCAACCGGAAATGGTTATTCACTGCGCGGCAATGACTGACGTGGACGGCTGTGAGCGAGAACCGGACGCAGCGCATAAGATCAATGCAGTCGGAACATGGAACTTGGCATGCGCATGCGCGTCCATCGACTGCCCCATTGCATATGTCAGCACGGACTATGTCTTCGACGGCGAAAAGGGTTCGTCATACACTGAGTTTGATTCACCCAATCCACTCAGCGCTTACGGTGCAAGCAAGCTCGCGGGCGAACGTGCAATTCAAAGCATATCTCCAAAGCACTTTATAGTGCGCACTTCGTGGCTGTTCGCGCCACATGGCAAGAACTTTGCGATAAGCATACTCAAAGCCGCAGAAACTCGTCCTGAGTTGAAGATTGTTGCCGACCAGTTCGGATCGCCGACTTACGCGAAAGATCTGGCGGAGTTTCTGGCTGGCCTTGTCGGTTCGCCGCTATTTGGGGTCTATCATTTCACTAACTCAGGAAGCTGCTCATGGCACGAGTTCGCAAGCGCAATATTGAACGCAGCAGGCAAAACACAAGTAAAAACAATACCAATCAAATCGGAAGAATGGCCCACCCCCACCCGCAGGCCCGTCTACTCGGTACTGCGCCATTATAGAATGGAACTGCTCGGTCGTGACAATGCGAGACCGTGGGAAGAAGCCGTAGCGGAGTTTGTTTCGGAATGGACTATAGCAAAACAGTAAATCTGCCAAAGACCGACTTCCCGATGAAGGCGAATTTGCCTAATAGAGAGCCTGGATTCCAGGAATTCTGGGAAGATCATCAGATATATCAAAAGATGGCGAACCGTGAGTCGCCAAAGGGCACGTTTGTCTTTCATGACGGGCCGCCCTACTCCAACGGCGATATTCACATGGGACATGCGCTCAACAAGTCGCTGAAGGACTTTATCGTCCGCTATAAGGCGATGAGCGGCTACCGTGTGCCGTATATTCCCGGATGGGACAACCACGGGCTGCCCATTGAGCAAAAGGTCGCGGAGGAATTTCGCAAAAAGCACGAATCTCCGAGCAAGCTCGAACTGCGTAAGGCCTGCCGCGTCTATGCGGAGAAATGGGTCAATATCCAGCGCGATCAGCTCAAAAGACTGGGGCTGATGAGTGACTGGGAGCATCCATATCTCACAATGAACCGCGAATACGAGGCCACGATCATAAAAGTCTTCGGCGAGATGGTCGAAAAGGGCTATATCTATCGCGGTCTAAAACCCATCTATTGGTGCATAAACGACGAGACCGCACTTGCCGAAGCCGAAATCGAGTATGCAGATCACACTTCGCATTCGATATTTGTCCGATTTCCGCTCGTAAGCGATCCCAATGGCCTTTTCGGCGACTCGCCAAAAGAACATTCTTACACAATTATATGGACAACGACTCCATGGACAATACCAGCGAACTTAGCTGTAGCTGTCCACCCGGACTATGAATACGCATTCGTTGACGCGGACGGCGACAGATACTTAGTTGCTGCGGAACTCGTCGGTCAGACAATGAGCGCTGCCGGCAAAGAAAAATACTGCGTCGTAAAGACAGTCAAAGGCCGCGAGCTTGAAGGAATGATCTTTAAGCATCCGCTTTTTGACCGTGACTCCGTGCTTGTTCATGCGAACTACGTCACGCTCGAAGACGGCACTGGCGTTGTTCATACTGCACCGGGTCATGGCCGCGAAGACTTCGAGACGGGTCGCAGATATGGTCTTGAAGTGCTCAACCCGGTCGACAGCAAAGGGCGATTTACGCATCTAGCCGGGCAGTTCGAGGGGCTTCATATAATTAAGCAGGGCAACCAGGCAGTTATAGACGCGCTCAAAGATAACGGCAGTCTGCTCGCCGAAAGCACTATCACGCACAGCTACCCACACTGCTGGAGATGCCATAAACCTGTAATCTTCCGCGCAACCGAGCAGTGGTTTGTTAGCATCGATCACGACGATCTGCGGAAAAGAATCTTATCCGAAATAGAAGAGTCTGTCAGGTGCTTCCCACCCGAAGGGCGCAATCGACTGTATGCAATGATAGAAAGCTCACCGGACTGGTGTCTTTCGCGACAGAGATCGTGGGGGGTTGCTATTCCGGTTCTGTTCTGCGACGAATGCAATGAGCCTATACTGAGCAAGGCGGTTATTGATCGCGTATACGAAGATGCGCTTGAAAACGGTTCGGACTCATGGTTTGAAAAAGATGCATCGGCATTTGTTCCCGAAGACTTCAAGTGTCCACAGTGCGGCGGGGGCAAATTTACAAAAGAAGAAGATGTTCTCGACGTTTGGTTCGACTCCGGTTCGAGCTGCCGCGCAGTAACTGAGAGACTGTACGGTGACTTCGTTTCAAACGTATATCTTGAAGGCTCGGATCAGCATAGGGGCTGGTTCAATAAATCAATTATCGTCGGAACCGCGACTAAAGGCTCATCACCATTCAAAGATTTAGTGACGCACGGATATGTGCTCGATGCCGAAGGCAAGAAGATGAGCAAGTCCGGTGGCAATGCAATTGCGCCTAAAGAGGCCACCAAAAATATCGGCGCCGATATATTGAGATTATATGTCTCATCACTAAACTATTTCGAGGATGTTCGATTCGGCCAGGAGATGTTCACACGGGCAATCGATGCCTATAGACGCATAAGAAACACCTTTAGATTTATACTCGGCAACATATCCGATTTTACGCCCGGTGTAGATTCGATTGAATATAGCGAACTGCTTGAAATAGATAGATTCGCTCTGCATCGTTTGCAAGAGCATATTGCTGACATTACAAAGGCGTATGAGTCCTATGAGTTCCATAAGGTCTATCATTCGGTGCATAATTACTGTGCAGTTGATTTAAGTGGGTTTTATCTGGATATTCTTAAGGACAGGCTGTATGCTTCTGCGCACGACTCAAAAGAACGTCGCTCGGCGCAAACGGCACTTTATGAAATATTGTCCACGCTAGTGCGGCTTATGGCTCCAATTCTTCCGCATACTACAGAGGAAGTGTGGCAGTCGACACCTGGTGGGAATAATGAGGAGTCGGTGCATTTGTCAGCATTTCCAATTGCAAATTCTGACAAAATGGATTCGGAGCTTGCTGCTCGCTGGGCAAGAATTCTTGAAGTTCGAGACAAAGTTCTTGCGGCATTGGAAGAAGCGCGACAATCCGGAAAAATCGGCAAGCCGTTGGAGTCTCGGGTGACGCTGTCGGCTCCCGAGGATTTGTATGTATTCTTGAAATCGTATGAAGCATCGCTGCCGTCGATATTTATCGTGTCGCAGGTTGAACTAAAGCAAATTGACGGTGAAGTAGCGATAGATGTGCAAAGGCCGACTGGCGAAAAGTGCGCACGCTGCTGGCTGGTGCAAGAGTCCGTGGGCAGCCACGATGACCACCCGCAGCTATGTGATAGATGTCGTGGGGCAATATCACAGTTCTAATTGCGGAAAACACTGAAGTTGGGAAGCGCTTGTGGAAAAGAAACTCGACTTGGCCAAATATAAAAAGCTGCTTCTTGCAGAGCGAGAGCGGCTCCAATTGGAGCATCGCATTGCAACGGGTGATATTGCCGAGCGCAGTAATGAGCTGGCGGATTATGACGATCATCACCCTGCCGACGCTGCAAGTGAAACATTCGAGCGCACCAAGGATTATGCGCTTGATGAAAACTATCGCGACTTGCTAGAACGCATCGCCGAAGCGCTGCGCAAAATTGATGACGGAACCTACGGCATATGCGACCGCTGCGATAGCCAAATTCGCCCCGAAAGGCTCAGGGCAATTCCTTACGCAACACTGTGCATAGATTGCCAAGAGCGGATGGAGCGACGATAATTTGAGCTTACGCAATAATATTTGGTTTTATTCGACCGCATTGTGTGTTGTCGCCGTAGATCAGTTAACAAAAGCGCTTGCCCGTCTATATCTCGCACATGAGCGCATCATTACACTAATACCCGGCGTTTTTGACTTGAGACTAACTTTCAACAAAGGCGCCGCGTTTGGAATGCTGCCCAATTGGGCGCCGCTTTTTATTCTTGTCGGATTAGTTGCGATATATGCAATAGTGCGGCTTAGACGAACGGGAATGAACTCGCTGTGCCTCTCAATCGGCCTTGCGTCACTTATGGGCGGAGCGATTGGAAATCTTATCGACCGCGTGCTATTTTCCTCGCGAGGCGTCACCGATTTTCTGGACATACACATCAAGTCCGGCGGGTCGCTGCTCGCATGGCCTACGTTTAATGTCGCCGACGCAGGTATTGTAATTGGCGCGATATTGGTCGTTATTTACGTATATATAATTGAGAAGAGAAGACAAGAGGACGGATAGCACTTTTAATGCGAAGTACTTTATTTACAATATTTGGTCTTCCAATTCGCTCATATGGTTTCATGATGGCCGTAGGGTTCGCGTTTGGCATTTGGCGGGCGGTGCGGATATCAAAAAAACGATATGATATAGAGGCCGATAGAATTTACGATCTCGCGCTAGTGCTGCTTGCCAGCGGCGTAATTGGCGCGAGAATCGTTTATATTTTACTTAACCCCTCAACAGAAAATTGGCACAATTTCGTAGCCGTCTGGCAGGGCGGACTAAGTTTTCATGGCGGGCTTGGCCTGGCGATGATCGCTGGATATGTATATACAAAGATCGCCAAGCTATCCTACTGGAAGTGCGCCGACCTTATCGCGCCATCGCTCGCAATAGGTTACGCATTTACTCGAATCGGGTGTTTTTTGAACGGCTGCTGTTATGGCTGCCCCACGAGCATGCCGTGGGGGGTGAGATTCAACGAAAATGGCATTATAACAGCCCCGTCTCACCCCACACAGCTCTACGCATCGGCGGCGAATTTTATTATATTTATGCTTCTGACTAGGCTTGAACGTCTAAATCGCAAGCAAGGGTTTGTATTCGTCGCATACCTCGGGCTTTACTCGATCTATAGGTTCTTTATTGAGTTTTTGCGGTGCGGCTATTCAGCCGAACTATGGAAATTCGGCCTCACACAAGCGCAGTGGATCAGCATGGTCGTCATATTAATATCGGCCATTTTAGTTGCAACGGTATTTCGCAAGCCGATTAAGTCATAGCTGCTAACGCGTCTCAAGAGCCTGTTTACCAAGTTTGAGCATCAGTCCCCGCTGGGTTGTGCGCTTGCCTACAAATCTGGCGACAGCCATGTCTTTTTCAGTCGGAAGCTCATCTGCGTTTGCGCCGCTGACTGAACTCGCACCATATGGTGTACCTGCTTCGAACATAATCGCATCTGCATAGCCCGGAGTGACAATTATTCCGCCCAGGTGCATAATTGGATTGAGCATGGCAAGTAATGTCGCTTCATTGCCACCATGCATGGTGCTTGTGCTCACGAAAACTGAGAAGACTTTATCGACCAATTTGCCGGCAAGCCACAGTGGGCCGGTCTTGTCGATAACGAGCTTAATCTCGGCTGAGGGGTTGCCGTAGCGCGTCGGCGTGCCAAGAAAGATTACGTCCGCCCACTCCATATCCTCGTTTGTGGGCTCAGGATATAGATCCATCATCTCTTTGCGGGCCGCAGCCCATCTATTGTCCGATTCTATGACGCTTGCAGGCGCTAGATCATCTGCGCGCCGAAGTCGTATCTTAACGTCGTCAATTTCTTGTGCGCCTTGTGCAATAGCTTCGGCCAACGCGCGAGTGTTGCCATATCGGCTGTAGAATGCAATAAGTACGTTCATCAGTGTGTAAATCCTCCAAGCATAATAACCTCTGCCATTCTGCCCAAAGGCACTACTCAGTAAACATATATAAAAAAACGAGCAGGCGATTTTATGGTAAATCCACCTGCTCGATATTCATAGCCGACTTACTCTCCGCAGCCGCAACTGCAGCAACAGCAGCAAGATTCCATTTTCTCAAGAGCAAGTGTTACTGTCGAAGCGTCGCATACTTCGCTTGGCCCAAAATACTGAATCGGGCCGGGGAAGATGTATTCGTCGTTAATTGCCCATGCGTCGCGATTGACGGCAAAATACTGGAACGGCTTGTCATTGAGATCCACTAGCGCCTTCTTTATAACCGGCGTGGGCTTACCCTTGCGGATCTCCATGTTGAGCATCATCGTCACTGGAGTGCCACCTGCCAGCCACATATCTGAAGGCTTTGTAAGATTCTGCACGTTCACCGTATAGCCCGTCAGACCTGCTCGGACGAGCTGTGCGGCAGCGTAGCCGAGCGAATAGGTGTAGTCAGCATCAAAGTTCGACGGTGCAGCGCAGCGACCTTCGTAGCCAAAGAAATGTCCCAACGAACTGAATTTCGCCTGCGTCTCGCCGTGCTGCTTCATCGTTCTTATCTTGTCGGAAACCAAATCCATCAATAGACGCTCGGTTTCGACCTGCGAAAGAGGCACGTTGCCGTGGCTGTCGCGCTTAAGAAGGACTTGCTGAGCATCAGGCGGCAGAGAGCTATATACGCGCGCGCTGTGGTCGGTAAGCTGATTTACCATATACTGCACCCGCTCGGAATGATCTTCCAGTCCGTGTATATACTCTTCATCTTTGCCGAGTATATTGCTGACCTCATCGATCATTGTCTTAATATCTGGAATGAACTCAGGCAAACCTTCGGGGACAACCAAAATGCCATAGTTCTTGCCGGCAGCGGCACGCTTGCAAACGACATCAGTAATATAGTCAACAATCTCGCTAAGCGTCGTGCCCTTGGCCTGAATCTCTTCAGAAATCAGAGCGATATTTGGATGCGTCTGCAGTGCGCACTCGAGTGCGACGTGGCTTGCGGCCCGTCCCATTAGTCGTATAAAGTGCCAATATTTAACGGCCGATGTCGCATCACGGGCGATATTTCCGATAAGCTCGGAATAGGTCTTTGCGGCGGTATCGAAGCCAAATGATGCCTCAATTCGCTCGTTTTTCATATCGCCGTCAATGGTTTTAGG